>CAJOOV010000025.1 GCA_905236265.1 uncultured Oscillospiraceae bacterium
GCCGGTGCAGCCGGGAGGACGACGCCTTTCTCCTGCACTATACCGCCCTGCGCTGTGCCGCTCTGGCGCTGCGGGAGGGGACGCAGCCTGAAGCGCTGCCCCGGCGGCTGGTCTGCCTGCTGGCGCAGGCGCAGAGCAGCCCGGCGGAGATCGCCCGGTGCTACTGGGCGCTGCCCCCGGCGCAGCGGAGCAATCCGTCTCTGGCAAGGGCGGTGGGGTGCCGCATCGCTGGAGATCGTGCGTAACCCCGCCGCAGACGGCAGACAACGCCCCCGCAGGCACAGGCTTTCAGCCTTTGTCTGCAAGGGAAACCATCCCTACTCTTCCAAAGAAACGAGGTAATCCCATGACAAAAATACTGATCGTAGAGGATGACAGCAATATCGCCCAGCTTCTCCAGCTCTATCTGGAAAAGGAGGGCTTTGAGACTGCCACCGCCCCCGACGGCGGGAAGGGCGTGGAGCTGTTTCGCTCCTTCCAGCCGGAGCTGGTGCTGCTGGACATTATGCTCCCGGTGCTGGACGGCTGGGGCGTGCTGCGGAAGATCCGGGAGGAGAGCAAAACCCCGGTGATTATGCTCACCGCCAAGGGCGAGACGGACGACCGGGTGAACGGTCTGGAAAACGGCGCCGACGATTACATCGTAAAGCCCTTTGAGATGAAGGAGGTGCTGGCGCGGATTCACGCCGTGCTCCGCCGCTCCGGCGTGGCGGAGACTGCCAACCCCAAAAAGCTCACCTTCGACAAGCTCACCATCAATATGGAGTCCTATGAGCTGCTGGTGGACGGCAAGCGGGTGGACACGCCCCCCAAGGAGATGGAGCTTCTCTTCCATCTGGCCTCCTCCCCCAACCGGGTGTTCACCCGCAACCAGCTTCTGGACGAGGTGTGGGGCTTTGACTACTTCGGAGACAGCCGCACCGTGGATGTGCATATCAAGCGGCTGAGGGAAAAGCTGGAGGGCGTGAGCGACAAATGGAGCCTGAAAACCGTGTGGGGCGTGGGCTATAAGTTTGAGCTGGTGAACGGATGAACACCCTGTTTAAGCGCCACTTCGCCCTTACGGCGGGGATGATCCTCTTCTCCTTCGCCCTGCTGGCCGCCTCCTTTATGGCGTTGAGCTTTCAGTTCACCGTCCGTGACCAGAAGGAGGCGCTGGATCAGAAGAGCGACTATGTAGCCCAGTTCGCCGGGCGTATGCTGAGCATGGGCATGGAGGCGGACAGCGAGGACTTCACCGCCGCACTGGACGAGGCCGCCGCACTGGTGGGGGCGGATGTGCTGCTCACTGATGTGAACGGCACAGTGATCGCCGTCAGCGGCCGGGAGGCGCTGGCGGAGCAGTGCATGGGCAGCACCGTTCCCCCCGCCGTGCTGGAATCGCTGGGGCAGGCCGGGAGCCATGTGATGCAGGACAGCCTTGACATCTTTCCCGACAACCGCTTCCTCTCCGGCTCGCAGGTAAAGTCCATGGGGCGGGGCGGCGGGGAGCCGCTGGGCTATGTGATTGTGTCCGTGTCCTCTGCGGCGCTGATGAACCTGTGGCGACCCCTCACCCATCTGTTTATTCTCACGGCTGTTGCCGTGCTGTGTATCGCCTTCCTCTCCAGCTCCTTCACCGCCCGTCAGCAGGTGAAGCCCCTGCAGGAGATGACCGACGTGGTACACCGCTTCGGCATGGGAGAATATGACCTGCGGGTGGCAGAGAGCATCTGCCGCCGGGAGGACGAGATGGGGGAGCTGGGCACCGCCTTCAATGCCATGGCGGACTCCATCGCCCTTGCCGAGGAGAAGCGCAGCGAGTTCGTGGCCAATATCTCCCACGAGCTGAAAACCCCCATGACCACCATCGCCGGCTTTGCCGACGGGATTCTGGACGGCACCATTCCCCCGGAGCGGGAGCGGGAGTATTTAAAGACCATCTCCGACGAGACACGGCGGCTGTCCCGGCTGGTGCGGCGTATGCTGGATCTGTCCCGGCTGCAGAAACGGGATGTGGTGCTGAGCCAGACGGAGTTTGACATGACCGAGGTCATCGCCCAGACCCTCATCAGTCTGGAAGGGCGCATCAACGCCAAGGGGCTGGACGTGGACGCTCGGCTGCCGGACAGCCCGGTGTTTGTCTGGGGCGACCCGGATGCCATTACGCAGGTGACCTATAACCTGCTGGAAAATGCCATTAAGTTCTCCCATCCCAACACGGTTATCGGCATCAGCCTCACCACCAGAGGCTGCAAAGCCTATACCTCCATCCGGGACACGGGAGAGACCATCCCCGAAGAGGAGCTGCCCCTGATTTTTGACCGGCTCCACAAGTCCGACCGCTCCCGCTCGCTGGACAAGGAGGGCGTGGGACTGGGGCTGTATCTGGTCAAGACGATTCTGGGTGAGCTGAAAGAGAGCATCACCGTCAGCAGCAAGGACAACGTGACAGAGTTCACCTTCACCCTCACGCTGGCAAGATAAGAAGGAGAGAGACTATGCTGGACAAGGATGATATTCGCTACACCGCCGCCGAGGAGCGTCCCCCATGGGAGCTGAGTCCCAGCGGGCAGATTCGGGAGTGGTTCTCCTGCCGGAAGGTGGACGACACCACCGCAGGCTACTGCCACGAGGTGGAGGAACAGAAAAACGCCCGGATGAAGGCGCAGACCCACCGCAGCGCCTCCCACGCCCGGCTTCAGCGCCAGCGGGAGGAGGCGCAGAGCCGTCTGCTCATGGAGCAGGAGGCGGCAAAGCAGCGTATGGCAGCCGCAAGAGAGCGGGTGAAGGCAAATCCCGAAGGGGAGGCGCAGTCCTCCGGGCGGGACGCTGCGCCCCCTCCCCCCAAGAACCCCAAAGCCGCCCGCTATGCCTATCCAAGGCCGGAGGGCTCCCGCCAGAGGAGCAGGCGGAAAAAGGGCGTTTTCCCCGCAGGGCTGATCGCCTTTCTGGTCTGCCTGTTCTCCGTCGTGATGGGATTTATCGCCGAGGACGAGGAGGAGAGAATCACCTCCTACCCTGACCTGCCCGCCATTTTCGGGGATTCCGACAGCGAGGAGGCTGACCCGGTGCCGGACGAGGACTACGAGCGCCGCTTCGGACAGGACAACACCATCCCATGGGATGACCTGCTCCCGGATTTTGACGACGAGGAGCCACGCCAGTCCAGCATTCCCAGAGCGGAATCTGACCACGAGCTGTCTCTGGACGTGAAGAGCGCACAGGGTCTGCAGGCGTTGAGCTATCAGGAGCTGTACCGCCAGTGCCTGCCCAGCGTGGTGTCCATCCGGGTCTACTCCGATGACGGCGGCGGCACCGGAACCGGCATTATCCTCTCTCAGGACGGCTATATCCTCACCTGCAACCATGTGGTGGCAGGGGGCGAGCGGTGCGAGATCACCAC
>CAJOOV010000026.1 GCA_905236265.1 uncultured Oscillospiraceae bacterium
GCGGTTTTGCTCCTGCCCGCCTATCTGTCCTTAAAGCTGACTCCGTCAGCGCTGTATGGACAAGGCCCCGGCGTCAGCTTCTACACGGATCTGCTTTCCCTGCTGCGCTCCCATCTGGCGGGGACAGCCGCCTTTCGCACCAGCTACCAGCGGGGGGATGCGCAGATCTATTGCGGCGTGGCGGTGCTGCTGCTGTGTGTGCTGTATTTTGCCAACCGGGGGATAGAGAGACGGCGGCGCATCGGAATGGGGGCGCTGCTGGGGCTTTTGATGTTCAGCTTTACCTTCAGCCCGCTGAACTATCTCTGGCACGGGCTGCATCTGGAGACAGGACTGCCCAACCGCTTTGCCTTTCTCTATCTGATTCTGCTCCTCACCGTCTGCTACGACGGGCTTTGCCGGATGAAGGAGCTAAAGACAAGGACACTGCTGCTGGCGGCAGGAGGCGCAGTGCTGCTGGTGGTGCTGGCAGCGGCAGGGACAGACGGGGCGACGGCCGGGGCGCTCTCCGCCGGACTGCTGGCTCTGTACGCCCTGCTCCTCTTCGCCTCCCGGTTCCACAGGGCGTTTCCCGTCCTGCTCTGCCTGCTGATGGTGCTGGAATCGGCGGGGCAGTGCCTGCGGGACTTCACGGAGGACGGCGGGGACGAGAAGGCGTTTTATGTGTCCTACCAGCATGACGCCCAGACGATGCTGAACCGCTCCGGGGAGGAGGGCTTCTACCGGGTGGACTTTGACTCCGACAGCATGATAAACTTTGCCACCTATACGGGCGTGAAGGGTGTGGCTCTGTTCCACTCCGGGATGCAGGCCGGGGTGCAGGATCTGTTTCAGGGGATGCACGTCTACACAAAGCTGAACACAGTATGGTATAAGGGCGTATCCAAGCCCCTGATGGACATTCTGGGGCAGCGCTACCTGCTCACCGCCTACGCCAATGCAGAGCGGTGGAACGGGCTGGAAAAGGTTGACTCAGAAAACGGGAGGAGCCTCTACCGCAACCCGGACGCTCTCAGCGTGGGCTATCTGGTGAACCGGGAGATTCTGGACTGGAACCCGGCGGGACAGCAGGGGATGGAGGCGGAGAACAGCTTCTTCCGTCTCGCCTGCGGCGAGCCTGACCTGTTTCAGCAGCAGCTCTATTTCTTCGGCGTCAGCGGGGTAAGCTATTCCCTTGACCTTCCGGAGGACGGCATGGTGTTTCTCCTCCCGGACGGCGATACGGATACGCTGACATGGCAGACGCCCCAAGCCGGACGTGTCTTTGAGCGGCGCACCCATATGCTGTATCAGGGAGAGGGAAGCGGCTCCGGCGATCACGTCTCCTTCTCCGCCACCACGAAGGACGGCGAAAACTATACCGGACACTCCTATACCTGCGACGGCGCCGCCTACCGCAGTGCGCTGGAGAAGCTGAAGCAGTGCCAGCTGGAACAGGTGCAGGTCACCGGAAGCCGCCTGAGCGGAACGCTCCACGCCACACGGGAGGGGATTCTGCTTCTCACCGTGCCCTTCCACCCCGGCTGGACGATCCGGGTGGACGGAGAGGAATGCACTGCGCAGGAGGTGGGGGGAGCGCTCATCGGTGTTGATGTCTCCGAGGGCGACCATACGCTGGAAATGGAGTTCACACCCCCCGGCATCCGGCTGGGCGGGGTGCTGAGCGCATTCTCCCTGCTGCTGGCTGCAGCGGTGTGTATGGGAGCGAAGAAAAAACGGGCGATAGAACCATAAGGGCAACAGCTCCCGGACAGCAAACGTCCGGGAGCTGTTTTCTCACTTTTTGATGATCTCCATGTCCTTTTCCGTCTCAACCGCATCCGCCAGCCCCTCGCTGACGTACAGCCTGCCCTGGGCGTCAATGAGAATCGTCTGGAACTGTTCGCTGTGGCTGCGCCAGAAGTTCTGCGCCTGCTCCAGTCCCATAATATAGAGGGAGGTGGACAGCCCGTCCGCCAGCGTCCCGTCCGGGGAGACGATGGTGACGGAGGTCAGCTCCCCCTTCACCGGCCAGCCGGTTTTGGGGTTCAGGATATGGCAGTATTCCTCCCCGGTGTCCGGGTCAGTGAAGTACCGCTCGTAGCCCCCGGAGGTAATCACCGCCTGATCCGCCACCTCCAGCACGGCGGAGATCTCCCCGTCTGTCCCCTGAGGATCCTGAATGCCGATTCTCCACGCACTGCCGTCCGGCTTCGTGCCAAGACACTGCACATTGCCCCCCAGAGATACCATCCCGGAAGTAACGCCCGCCTCCCGGAACAGCTCCATCACCCGCTGGGAGGTATACCCCTTTCCGATTCCCCCCAGATCCACGCTCTGCCCTGCATCCAGCGTCAGCGTGCCGGAGGCGGCATCATAGTCCAGCCGGTCAGCGCCTACATAGCGCAGCACTGCGTCCAGCTCCTGCTGGGAGGGCAGGTGGTATTCCTGGGTGGGAAAGCCCCAGAGCTGCATCAGGGGATACACGGTGATGTCAAAGGCTCCCTCCGTCTCCTCATAAAGGGAGAGCGCCCGCTCCACCAGAATCCTGCTGTCCTCGCTGAGGGTCAGAGATTCCAGACGGTTCAGCTGGGAGATTTCGCTCTCCTGCACCCCTGTGCTGAGCAGGGCATCCAGACGGAGAATCTCCGCCTGCGCCGCCTCCAGAGCCTCCTCCCGATGGGAGCCATAGGCAGTGAGGTTCATGATGGTATCCATGGCGGAGACATAGCGGCTGGATGCCTCCTCTGCCTCCGGGTCGCTTCTGCGCCCGGCGCACCCGCCCAGCAGCAGCGCCGCCAGCAAAACACACCCCAGCCCCAGTCCAATTCGTTTTTTCATTGCGTTCTCCCCTTTACTTTGCAACGGCGTCCAGCTCCAAGTCATCCCCGCCGCCGGTAATCTCCACCACAACCCGGTGGGGCAGGCAGATGATACTGTCCCCCGCATACCGGACGGCTCCCTGCTTCACACACAGACGGTCAGGGCAGTCCGCATCCGTCAGTCTTGCCCTTCCCCCGCTGATCTCCAGCCGGTTCACACCGTAGGGCGAACGGATCTCATACTCTGTATCCTCCGAGAGAGAGAACACTGCCGTCTCTTCGTTGTCCACCAGCACTCTCACCTGCGCCCCCGGCTCCCGGTGCAGCCACACCAGCAGGGCGATCACCGCTCCCGCCGCCGCCAGCGCCAGCAGCAGCACCCTGTCCGGGTTCATCCTCGCCTTCATCCTCCGGCCTCCCCTCTCACGTTTCCTCCAGTGTATCACACTTTTCTTCCCTTTTCCAGAGGAAGGTTAGC
>CAJOOV010000027.1 GCA_905236265.1 uncultured Oscillospiraceae bacterium
CACCACCATAGAGCCGTAGCCGTTTTTGGTCAGAAAAACAGGCTCGCCGGTTTTCAATACGGTTTCTTCAATTTCCGGGTACTTGTTACGAAGGTCAGATACCGGGCGAATGGTCATCATAGGGATCACGCTCCTTTATCTGTATTTTATCAGGATATTATCATTTTGTAAAGACAAGAAAGAGTATAATCGATGAGTACAATTATTTCGTGCGCTGTATTGTAATATTCGTGCAAATATCGTATAATAATAGAAAACAGAAAGGAGCTGATACAATGGCTGGAACGACAACAAATATCAGTATCCGCATGGATGCAGAACTGAAGGCACAGGCAGAAGCCCTGTTTGGAGAGCTAGGCATGAACCTGACCACGGCGTTCAACATTTTTGTACGCCAGTCTCTGCGAGAGGGACGGATTCCCTTTGAAATCACGCTGAATCAGCCCAACCGGGAGACGGTGGCTGCCATGCTGGAGGCGGAGCGGATTGCCAAAGACCCGTCTGTGAAGGGGTATCAGGATTTGGATGAACTATTTGCGGATCTGAAAGCATGAGACAGACAAAGTATACCGTAAAGCTGACCTCCCAGTTCAAAAAAGATTACAAGCTGGCCATGAAGCGCAGAATGAAGATTGAACTGCTGGATCAGGTGGTGACGGCCCTGTCACTGGGAGAGACGCTCTCTGAGAAGTATCGGGATCACGCACTCACCGGAGATTGGGTGGGGCATCGGGAGTGCCATATTCAGCCGGATTGGCTGCTGGTCTATCGGATGGAGGACGATGTGCTGGTGCTGACCCTTACCCGTACCGGCTCTCACAGCGATTTGTTCGGAAAATAGAGCCATGACAGCAAGCGGAGACATCCAGCCGGGTGTCTCCGCTTTTGCGGCGTTTCTCTGCCGCTGTGGGCTTTCCGCTCCGCAATCAGGGCGGTCATGCGGCTGCGCTCTCCTTCGGAAATCATGCCGTGGTCGAAGAGATAGCGGTTGAAGTAGTTCAGCCAAAGCTCCTGGGAAAGGTCATGCTCCCGGACAACGGAATCCGTTTTGCGTTCAGGCGTGGTACAGTCCTCCTTTTGGCCTTTTCGCTATTGTTTCCGCATCCATCATTTGATATACAGAGTTTGAGGGACAAAAGATGAGCCTGACCTGAACGGTTGTGGTGTGACCGCCATTCGTTCAGATCAGGCTCATGCTGACAGGGGCAGTATAACAGCAGCGTGGGGGAAATACAAGGGAGAGGGCATTTCACATGCCTCATAAATGTCCTGAATCGGGGAGTCGTACCGGTCTCCCGTCCGCACCTCCATCGTGCCGTCATAATAGAACTCTTTCAAATCCTGACCTTTCAGCGGACTGGGATCAAAGGCGGACAGCATTTCATTGACAGAGTTGGCAAATTGCATGGTTGTCATTCCTTTCCCTCTGTTGGGCGATGATGTTATATAGTGTTAGTATATAATAGCTGCAGGTGCTTTTCAAGCGCAATCCGGTATAGAAACAAGGGCGCTCAGCGCTATGGCATTGCAACTGCGCACATCCGTTCCGGCTGAAAACCCCGGTGCCTCATCCGCCATCTGGGACACAGCCCCATCCATCCGCTGATCGCCTAGAAGGCAGGCATTGTCTCCGCTCTCTGCCCGGTATCGGCAATTGCCGTCTGCTTATGGACAAGTCATATAAATTCATGGTATAATGCACGCTGTATAAGGAGAAGTATTTTGCAGGAATAAAGGCGGGACAGGATTCGGAGGCTACCATGAAATTCCCATTGAAATATAAAGCGGCGCTGCTGATCCTCAGCATCGTTCTGGCGACCAGCGTTGTCGCAACAGTGGTCAGCAGCAGGATGATTAAGGACAACGGACAGGAAACCTACACCCGTCAGGCGGTTCACCTGGCGGACACCATCGCCGTGTCCGTTGACGGGGATCAGGTGCGTGAATTGCGGGACGCTGTGATGGAGGTCTATGACGCAACCGAGGACAAGGTGTTCAGCGACCGCTGGGGAGAGCCGGAGTTTGACGCTTATCTGGAGCGCTTTTCAGCGGTGTCGGAGATGGAGGCCTATACGCAGGTTCGTGACCGGCTTGCCAGCATACAGGATGTCAACGATGTCCAGAGCGTCTACATCACCTGGCTGAATGTGGAGGAGAAAACCATCATCTATCTGGTGGATGCCGCCGAGGAGGATTTCTGTCCCCCCGGCGTGACCGACCCCTTCTTCTACGAGGATGAGGAAATCTTGCGCAACCCGGAGCGGGGCTTTCTGCCCACCGTTACCGATACCGAGGAATACGGTTGGCTGGTGGCCACGGGCAAGCCCATCCATGATTCAACAGGGGAGCTGGTGGGCTTTGCCTGCGTGGACATGTCCATGGATGCCGTCGTGACGGAGGAATACCGCTTTATCCGCACGATTGCTCTGGCGCTGCTGGCATTGGCAGTGGTGGCCGGCGCATTGGGAATCTGGCTGGTGGATTGGTTTCTGGTTCGCCCCATCAATATGCTCTCCAACGCCGCCGAGCGCTATACCAACGGCGAGGAGGGCGAGCAGATGCAGCAGTTCGCCTCCCTGTCCATCCATACCAGAGACGAAGTGGAGGCGCTGGCGCATTCCATGGCAGTCATGGAGAAGGACATCAACGAGCATATCGCAAATCTGCTGTCCACCACGCAGGCGCTGGTCTCCACACAGGCAAAGGCCGAGCGGATGGATCAGCTTGCCAGCATTGATGCGCTCACAAAGGTCAGGAATAAGCGCAGCTATGATCGGGAGACGAAGCGGCTCAATCAGGAGATTCAGGCGGGGAAGGCGTGCTTTGGCCTGATGATGATCGACCTGAATGATCTGAAAAAGACGAACGACACCTACGGCCATGACAAGGGCGATATTGCGATTAATGCCTTGTGCAAGCTGGTGTGCAGCGTGTTCAAGCGCTCCCCTGTGTTCCGCATCGGCGGGGACGAGTTTGTGGTGATTCTGGAGGGACAGGACTACGACAATGCTGACACGCTGATTACCCGGTTCAACGCAGAGGTGGAAAAGCTGCGGGGCGACGAAACCCTTCCGCCATGGAAGCGGATCACGGCAGCTGTGGGCTGTGCGTATTTCGATCATGGGAAGGATACAGATACGGATACGGTATTCAAGAGAGCGGACAAGGTGATGTACGAGCGCAAAAAGCAGATGAAGGCGCAGCAGCAGTTTTCATAAGGTTTGGCCTCTCGTGGGACGCTGAGGCGGAACATAAGAACAGCCCCGGCAACGGCTTTCAAGCAGGCGTTGCCGGGGCATATTGCGTTGTGTGATTGTTCTTGATGGGCGGCCTCGCCGTCCCCGCTGCAGGGGAGAGTGCTGCGAACTGTGGTGGGAGAATGTTGACTTCGACCGCTGCACCATCCGCATCCAGCATAATCCATGCTACACCCCGGAGCGTGGCATTTATGTGGACACGCCCAAGAACGGACATCATCGGACAGTAGATGTAGACCCCGCTGTCATCCGTCTGCTGGGCGCGCTGCGCCACAGCTTTGCCAGCATTGC
>CAJOOV010000028.1 GCA_905236265.1 uncultured Oscillospiraceae bacterium
CGGGAGGTATTGGCCACCCACCACCCCAAGGTGGTGCTGCTGGACGGGTACACCGTGCTGCGGGAGATCGACATGGACGAGGCGCTGTTCTCCACAGCGTCCTATTATTTCCCCGTCTTTTTCTATCACAACAACTGGAAAACCTACGATTGGGAGTTGCTCACCGCTCCGGTGGAGTACACCAACCGGAACCGGAACAAGGGCTACCGTCCGGGCACCAAAATCTGCAAGGTGGAGGCGGGGGATTATATGGCCCCCACCGACGAGCGGGGGGAGTTCCCCCTGATGAACCGGATCTATCTCCGGAAGATTGCCCGGCTCTGCAGGGAAAACGACGTGGCACTGGTGATTGCCGCCATGCCCGCCCCCGCCATTTGGGATTACGGCTGCTACAGCGTGCTGCAGCAGGATGCCCAGGGACTGGGCATCCCCTTCCTTGATCTGAACCTCATGCTGGAGGAGCTGGGCATTGACTTCCAGACGGATTTCCGGGACGACGGCGACCATATGAACAACACCGGTGCGGCAAAGGTGACTGCCTATCTGGGTCAGGTGCTCTCTCAGGAGTACGGCATTGCCGACCACCGGGGGGACAGCGCCTACGCCCAGTGGGATGAGGATCTGGCAGACAGCAAGGCATAACGCCATGGAGGAACGGAAACGAGCATGAACAAGGATACAATCAGACACAGCGCCCTTGTGCTTGTCTTTCTTGGAATACTGGCGGCGCTGCTGGCCGCAGCGTCATGGGTCTACCGCCCCAGAGACAACACAAAGCAGGGCGGCATGGACTATGTGATGGCACACGGGTATCTGGGGGAGCCTGCCGGGAGCATAGACGTGTTCTTTGTGGGCAGCAGCGAGTTCTACTCCGGCATTGCCCCCATGCCCATGTGGGAGCGCTCCGGCCTGTCCTCCTACGACTTTGCCACCGGGGCGCAGCGCAGCTATAATGCGGATGCCATGGTGAGCGAGCTTCTGCAGACCCATCATCCCCGGCTGGTGGTGCTGGACGGGTATGTGGCGCTGAAGCAGGGCAACCCGGACGAGGCGGTGTTCACAAAGCTCTCCCAGTGGTTCCCCGTACTGATAAACCATGAGAACTGGAAAAGGTTCGACTGGGAGACCATCTGCTCCCCTGTGGCCTACACCCACCGGGAGATCAACAAGGGATTTCGTCCCGACGGGAGACATGCCCCTGCCAGCTACGAAGGCTTTATGACGCCCTCTGAGGAGCGGGCAGACCTGCCCCTGCTGAACCGTCTCTATCTGGATCACATCATGGAAACCTGCCGGGAGGCCGGGGTAGAGGTGCTGTTCATCACCCTGCCCAGCCCGGAGAACTGGGACTACGCCCGGCACAATACCCTTCAGGACTACGCAGATGCCGCAGGGGTGCCTCTGCTGGATCTGAACCTGATGGTCACGGAGCTGGGCATTGACCCGGAGTGCGACTACCGGGACGGCGGAGACCACCTGAACAGCGCCGGTGCGGAGAAGGTGTCCGCCTATCTGGCGGATTACCTGAGAGAGACCTATCATCTGGAGGATCACCGGGAGGATCCTGCCCTTGCCGGATGGAAGGAGGATATCATGCTCTACCCGGAGCATTGACAGGAATGAAACAACAAAAAACCAACCATGTGGTAACGGTTCTGGCCTTTCTTCTGGGGCTGGCTTTTCTCATGGCACTGTTGGGCTGGCTGTACCGCCCCCGGGATAATTCGGAAGAGGGCGGAACCTTTCTGACCAAGTCCATGGGCTACCTCAGCGAGCCGGAGGACAGCATCGACGTGTTCTTTCTGGGCAGCAGCGAGTTCTATGCCGGCGTGTGCCCCCTGCGCATCTGGGACGAGGCGGGCATCACCTCCTATGACGTGGCAACCCCCGGCCAGAGAATCTATCATGCGGAATACTTTCTCCCTCAGATTCTGGAAACCCATCGTACCAAGCTGGTGGTATTTGACGCCTATGTGGCCGTAGCGCGGGGCAATGGGGACGATGCCGTGTTCTACCAGTGGGCAAAGCCCTTTCCCATCCTGCTCAACCACAACAACTGGAAGCTCTTTGGCATAAAGGAGCTGCTCTCCCCGGTGGACTACACCCACCACGAGGTGAACAAGGGCTTTCGCCCCAGAGGCATTGCCAAGGGCGCAAACTACAGCCGGTATATGAAAAAAACAGGGCGCAGGGCGGAAGTGCCGTGGATGAACACGGCGCTTCTGGACAGCGTTTGCAGGCAGTGCAAAGAGGCGGGGGTGGAGCTGCTCTTCCTCTCTGTTCCCAGCCCTGTCAACTGGAACTATGCCCGGCACAACACCATGCAGGATTACGCAGACCGTCAGGGCATCCCCTTTCTGGATCTGAATCTGGTGGCGGACGAGGTGGGCATTGACCCCAAGACCGATTTCCGGGACGGGGGAGACCACCTCAACGGCCCCGGCGCAAAGAAGGTGTCCGTCTATCTGGCCGCCTATCTCCGGGAGCATTACGGCCTTGAGAGCCACCATGACGACCCCGCCTATGCCCAGTGGCAGCAGGATTACATCACGTTTACAACCCATTAAAGAACCGCTGGACAAGCCGCCGGAATGCCTTCGGTGTGATTTGTCCGGCGGTTCTGCTTTATTTTCTGTAGACAAATCTCCGATTTCATCATAAAATAGGGTCAGACTGTGGAGTATGGCATGGCCTTTCGTGCCCGGCTCCGGATAGGAGAGATGCAAATGAAAAGAGAGAGCTTCCAATCCCGGCTGGGTTTCATCCTGGTCAGCGCAGGCTGTGCCATCGGCATCGGCAACGTGTGGAAATTCCCCTATGTGACGGGGGTATACGGCGGCGGTGTGTTCGTGCTGTTCTACCTGCTGTTTCTGATTATCATGGGCGTTCCCGTCCTCACCATGGAGCTGGCCGTGGGACGTGCCAGTAAGCGCAGCGCCGTGGAGGGCTACCGGGCGCTGGAGCCTGCGGGGAGCAAGTGGCATATCCACGGCTGGTTTGCCGTGGCGGGGTGCTATCTGCTGATGATGTACTATACCACGGTTTCCGGCTGGATGCTGGGCTATTTCGTAAAGTTCGCCACCGGCACCTTCTCCGGTCTGACGGGGGACGGGGTGGAGGGCGTATTCACCGATATGCTGGGCAGCCCCGGCGAAATGGCGCTGTGGATGGTGATTACCGTTGTGGCAGGCTTCTTCGTGTGCAGCTTTGGCCTGCAGCGGGGGCTGGAACGGGTGACAAAGTGGATGATGCTGGGACTGCTGGGACTGATCGTGGTGCTTGCCATCCACAGCCTCACCCTTCCCGGCGCTGGCAGGGGCGTGTCCTTCTACCTGCTGCCTGACTTTGGCCGTGCCATGGAGACGGGGCTTGGCTCTGTCATCACCGGGGCTATGAATCAGGCGTTTTTCACCCTCTCTCTGGGCGTGGGCGCCATGGAGATTTTCGGCAGCTATATGAGCCGGGAACAGACCCTCACCGGGGAGACGGTGCGTATCTGCGCACTGGACACCTTTGTGGCGGTGCTCTCCGGACTGATTATCTTCCCCGCCTGCTTCAGCTATGACGTTCAGCCCGACGCAGGCCCCGCCCTCATCTTTATGACCCTGCCCAAAATCTTTGTGAACATGGCAGGCGGGCGGCTCTGGGGCACGCTGTTCTTCCTGTTTATGACCTTTGCCAGCTTCTCCACGGTGCTGGCTGTGTTTGAGAATCTGCTGTCCTCCTGCATGGACAGCTTTGGCTGGAGCCGGGCAAAGGCAGTGGTCATCAATCTGGTCTTTATCCTTGTGGCCAGCCTGCCCTGCGTGCTGGGCTACAATCTCTGGAGCGATGTCCGCCTCATCGGAGGCAGGGACGTGCTGGACAGCGAGGACTTTATTGTCTCCAACCTCCTGCTGCCCATCGGCTCACTGGTGTACCTGCTCTTCTGCGTCACCCGCTGGGGCTGGGGCTTTGACCGCTATCTGTCCGAGACCAACGACGGCGAGGGCATCAAAATGTCCCCGGCACTGAAGCCCTACCTTCAGTTTGTGCTTCCGGTGCTGATTCTGGTCATTCTGGTGCAGGGACTGATTGGGTAAGAAAAAGATGAAGTGCGTATTTTCACCGTAAAAGCGTTGAAAATACGCACTTTTTCATCTTCTTCTGTAGGGGCGCACAGTGTGCAACCGGTTAAACCGTTCTATCTGCGTGTTTTAACGCCGGGACTCACTCCATCTGCCCCAGCAGCTTATACAGCAGCCGGTACAGCTCTCCCGCCTCCTGAGGCGTGAGCCGGATACACTCGGCCATGGCCTGCGGCACCGGCTTTGCCCGCTCCCGCAGGGCAAGCCCTGCCTGGGTGACAGTGACGATCAGGCTGCGCTCGTCCCTTGCGCTGCGCTCCCGGCGGACATAGCCCTTCTGTTCCAGCTTTTTCAGCACCGGGGTGAGGGTGCCGGAGTCCAGATACAGCGCCTCCCCCAGCTCCTTTACGCTCCTGCTTTGATGCTCCCAGAGCACCATCATCAGGATGTACTGGGTATAGGTGAGATCCAGCTCGTCCAGCAGGGGCTTATACCGGCGCACCAGCTCTTTTGCCGCAGCGTAAAGGGGAAAGCAGAGCTGGTTCTCCAGCCTCAGCGCCTCGTAGCCTTCCTCCACGCCCTCAGCCTCCGACAACCTGACGGGCAAAGTCGGCGGCGGCGGCGCAGTCCGCCTCATTGGGTCTTCCCTTGTGGAGCATGGCGAAGGAGCCCCGGCAGTGGAACTCCTCCTGTGCCAAGGGGATGTCGTTCTGCTCCGCAATTTTGCTGATCTGCTGGTAGGTGCCGGAGATCAGCGCCGCCGTGGAGAAATTCACCAGCTTGCCGATGCGGATGGCGTTATCCTCCAGATAGTTTCGCACCTTCCCGTCCACGCCGTAGGCATAGACGCTGCTGCCCAGAAACAGCAGGTCAACCTTGTCTACCAGCGGCACGGAGAGATCCATGGCCTCCACACCCAGCGCAGCGGCAATGGCCTCGGCCAGCTTCTTGGTGTTGCCTCCCCGGCTGAAATAACGAACTGCAATTTTCATAGCAATACCCTCCTCTTTTAACCGTTGGCGGCCTGCTCCGCCTCGTATGCCTGACGAACCGCCCTTGCAAGCTGGTCGGCGCAGGAGGTGGGGCGGGGGCCGCAGGTGTTGCCCAAAAGGGTGGACTCGATCTGTTCCACTGTCATCCCGTCCACCAGCTTGGAGATGGCCTTCAGGTTGCCGTTGCAGCCCCCGGTGAAGGCGACATTGCGGATCACATTCCCCTCAATGTCCAGATCAATCAGCGTGGAACAGGTGTTTCTGGTGCGATAGGTGTAGTGCATCACAATTCCCTCCCTGCTTACAGCAGCTTCTCGATCTCCGGGGCAATCTTCTCCGGGGTCACGGTGGGGGCGAAACGGTTCACCACATTGCCCTGCCTGTCTACGAGAAACTTGGTGAAGTTCCACTTGATGTCGCTGTTCATCAGCCCCTTGCGCTGGCTCTTCAGATAGGTGTACAGCGGCTCTGCCTCAGGGCCGTTCACCTTGATTTTGGCAAACTGGGGGAAGGTGGTGCCAAAGCGCAGGGTGCAGAAGGAGGCAATCTCCGCCTCCGTGCCGGGCGCCTGATTGCCGAACTGGTTGCAGGGGAAGTCCAGAATCTCCAGCCCCTTGTCCCGGTAGTCCTTGTACAGCTGCTCCAGCCCGTCATACTGAGGGGTGAAGCCGCAGCCGGTGGCGGTGTTGACAATCAGCAGCACCTTTCCCCGGTACTGCTCCAGCTTCACCTGCTCGCCCTTGATATTCGTCACGGTATAATCATAAATGCTCATTGGACGTTCCTCCTTGGGATTTCACTATTTAGATTGTACGCAATTCAATTGCACTTGTCAAGCGCTTTTTTCCGGATGCTGTGCCTGACCGGAAATCATATTTTTTATGAAAGCTGCGTGGTTGACAGACGGCGCTGGGACTGTTATAGTAACATCAAGATAGTATCGAATGAGCGAGAATGACCCCATCACGGGTGCAGAAGAAAGGGCTTGATGATATGTTTTCCCGTTCCAGTGGTGTTTTAATCCATCTATCCTCCCTGCCCGGTGACTATGGAATCGGCTCCATGGGGGCGGAGGCACGGTATTTCATTGATTTTCTGGAGCGTTCCGGCGTGACCTATTGGCAGCTTCTGCCGCTGGTGCCGCCGGGAGACGGAGCCTCTCCCTATATGTCCCCCTCTTCGGCGGCGGGCAACCCCCTGTTCATCGACCTGCCCTCCCTGATGGAGGACGGACTGCTGACATGGCGTGACCTTGCCCCCAACCGGTATGACGAGAAGGATCAGGTCAATTACACATGGGTGCAGCAGAACCATGAAAAGCTCCTGCGCCGTGCCTTCCGCAACGCCTCGGAGCAGGTGCGCCTGCAGGTTGACCGGTACATCGACAACGATCAGGAGCTGGCGGACTACGCCCTGTTTCAGGCCATCCGGGACTATTTCGGGCGAAAGCTGGTGGAGTGGCCGGACATCGGACTGATCCGCCGGGAGCCGGAGGCGCTGGAAAAATACCGCACCCTGCTGGCGGAGGAGGTGGAATATCAGAAGTTCTGCCAATACCTGTTTGCAAAGCAGTGGCAGGCACTGAAAAAGTATGCCAACGACCGGGGTATTCGAATCATCGGGGACATTCCCTTCTATGTCTCCCTGGACTCCGTGGATGTGTGGCTGCGCCCGGAGCTGTTTCAGGTGAATCCCGTCACCAAGGTGCCGGACGCCGTGGCGGGCGTTCCCGGCGATCTGTTCACCCCGCTGGGGCAGCTCTGGGGGAACCCCCTGTACCAGTGGGATGTCCACCGGAAGGACGGCTACCAGTGGTGGTGCAACCGTGTGCGGCGCACTGCCCAGTTCTTCGATGTCATCCGCATTGACCACTTCCGGGGCATCCACAGCTATTGGTCTGTGCCAAGGGACACGGAGGACGCTTTGAAGGGGCATTGGTGTCCCGGCCCCGGCATGGAGCTGATTGACGCCATCCGTCAGCAGGTGCCTCAGGCGGAGTTTATCGCAGAGGATTTGGGGGACATTGACGAGGAGACCCACCGCTTTATTGCCAACAGCGGCATTCCCGGCATCCGGGTGCTGGTGGACGCCTTCACCGATCTGGAGGGGAACAGCGCTTTTCTGCCCCATCACTGTATTGAGGACTCGGTGATGTACACCGGCACCCACGACACCCCTACTTTTATCCAGTGGCTGGAGCATATCGCCACGGACGCCCAGCGGGAGTATGCCGAAAGCTATCTGCGCCTGAACCGTCAGGAGGGACTGAATTGGGGTATGCTGGCCGGGGCATGGGGCAGCATCTCCTCTCTGGTGGTAGCACCCATGCAGGATGTGCTGGGGCTTGGCGCAGGGGCGAGGATGAACGCCCCCGGCACGCTGGGAGAGTTCAACTGGAGCTGGCGGGTGCGCCGGGAGGCGCTGAATGAGGATGTCTCCGCCCGGCTGCGGCGGCTGAACCAGCTCTATGGCAGAATGCCCCGGTGGATAGAGGATGAGGAATAAACGCTGAAAGTAACAAAAGCCGCACCGGGAAACGGTGCGGCTTTTGCCGTGCATCCTTTATTCTGCCCGCTGCGCCGTGAAGGCTACCCACCCCTCCCGGTCACGCCGTTCCAGAATCCGATAGCCGTTGTCCGTCAGCGCCTGCGCCACGTCCTGCGCCCGGTGCTCAATGATACCGGAGGTGAGGAATCTGCCGCCGGGGGCGAGGAAATCCCCCACATAGGGAATCAGGGGGATAATCACATCCGCAATGATATTGGCCAGCACCAGCTCATACCGCCCTGCCAGCCGCTCCCGGAGGGCGGCGTCGGACACAATGTCCCCGGTCTCCACCCGGAAGGCTTCGGTAATGCCGTTGTAGCCTGCGTTCTCCGCCGCCACACGGCTGGCCTTGGGGTCAATGTCGCAGCCCACTGCCTGCTCTGCCCCCAGCACCAGCGCCGCAATGGACAAAATGCCGCTGCCTGTGCCCAGATCCAGCACCCTGTCCCCCTTGCCCACATACCGCTCTACCCCTTCCAGACAGAGGCGTGTGGTGCCGTGGGAGCCGGTGCCGAAGATCAGCCCCGGATTCAGGTACAGGGGTATGCGCCCCTGGGGGACGCACTCTCCCCGCATCCACTCCGGCACCACATACAGCCGCTCTCCCACGGGAAAGGGCTGGTAGTATTTCTGCCAGTTATGCGCCCAGTCCTCCTCCTGCAGGGAGACGGTGGACACCCGCAGCGTCCCTGCCTCCCGTCCCAGCCGGGTGCGAAAGTCCTCCAGACCCGCCTGAACGTCCTGCAGGCGCTGGCGGCCATCCTCGTCGTCGGTGACGTAGAACTTCACTCTGGACACCCCCTGCATGGACTGCTTCAGCGCCTCGTCAATGCTGGCCCAGCAGGACAGATTCTCGTCCTCGAACTGTTCCAGCTCCGCCTCGTCCTCCAGCACCAGACCTACAATGCCCCGTGCCGTGAGGTACGCCGCCACATCCTCCAATGCGGGGGATACCGTGTCAATGCTCACTTCCAGCCACATCTGTTCCATTTGAAAAACCTCTCAGATACACCAAAATTTTCTGCCTCCACAGTCTACCTGAAATCCGCATGAATTGCAACCGCAGGCGTATGATAAGGGAGAGACCATGCAAAGGAGGAAGAACCATGGAATTTTCCAACGAAACCGCTCTGTTGAACGAAATCTATCAGGGGGCGATGATGGGCACGGAGTCCATCTCTCTCCTGCTGCCCAAGGTAAAAAATGCCGCCTTCCGCTCTGACCTGAAAACCCAGAACGAGCAGTACGCCGCCACGGCGAAGAACGCCGAGGCGGAGCTGGCAAAGTCCGGCCAGTGTCCCCGGCCTCTGAGCCAGCACCAGCTTCTCCTGCTGGAGACGGGCATCTGGTGCAAAACCGCCATGAATCAGGAGACCACCCATCTGGCCAAGCTGATGATCGAGGGGAGCAATATGGGCATTCTCACCCTCACCGGAATCCTCAACAGCTACGGAAATCCTGAGGATAACCCCGCCCAGAGCCAGACAGAGGCGCAGTTTGCCCAGCATTCCGACAACCCCGCCGTGAACCTCGCCCGCCAGACCATCCAGCAGGAGCGGGATAATATCGACCGGCTGAAGGTGTATCTGCAATAGTGCAGAGGCACGTTCTCTGCCTGCGAATGGAGACAGGGAAACCAGATACAGGAGAGAAGGGCGTTCGATTTCGAACGCCCTTCTTGTTCACCCTTCCTGTTTTGCGGCGTACTCCGCCAGCTCCTGCAAATATGCCTGCTTCCACGCTCCGGGGGTAAAGGCGGCATGGCAGGCGTTTTCCAGCAGCCTGACCACCTCCTCACGGGTACAGCCCCCCTCCTCCATCGCCCGCAGGTACTCCCGGCTCAGGGTGGTACGGCTGACGGTGGGGTTGTCCGTGTTCAGGCAGGCACAAAGCCCCCTGTCCAGATAGGTGTGCAGGGGATAGTCGTCCCAGCCGGTGCTGGCTCTGGTCTGGAAGTTGCTGGTGGGACACATCTCCACCGCCACGCCAAGGGAGCGCACCCGCTCAATCAGCGCCGGGTCATGCCCCATGGCGATGCCGTGTCCCAGACGCTTCGCCCCCAGCTCCAGGGCACGGGCGATGCTCTCGGCGCTGCCCGTCTCCCCGGCGTGGATGGTCAGGGGCATACCCAGCGCCGCAGCCCGGTTCAGATAGGAGGCAAAGCGGGACAGGGGATATAAATCCTCATCCCCCGCCAAATCCGCCCCGCACACCAGCGCAGGGAACCACGGGGCGGCGGCGTCCAGCATGGCAAGGTTTTCCGCCTCGCTGTGGTTGCGCAGGGCGCACACCAGAAAGGCGCACTTCACCCCGGTGGCAGCCTCACCCCGCTCCCGTCCCCGGCTCAGCGCCTGAAACACCTGCTCCAGACGCAGCCCCTCCATGAGGTGGAGGGCGGGGGCGAAGCGAATTTCAATATAGCGAATCTGCTCCGCCCGGCAGTCCTCCAGCAGGTCCACAACGGCCTGTTCCAGCGCCGCCTCCCTCTGGAGCCAGCGGACGGGCAGGGCAAAGCAGCCCAGATACTCCGCAAGGCTGGAGCATTCCTCCGTGACGGAGATCTGATGCTCAAAATCCGCCGGCACAGGCGCTCCCCGCCGGCGCAGCTCCTCCAGAATCCGCCGGGGGCGGACTGCCCCGTCCAGATGGCAGTGCAGCTCAATCTTCGGAAGCGATTTCACCCATTCCCTGTTCATCTGACATTCCTTTCACCAGCGCAGCCGTCATCTCCACAGAGGTTCTGGCGGTCTGCTCTACAAAAGCGGCAAAGTTCTCCGGGGCATGGCCGTCTGCGTCGTCGGAGATGGCCCGGAGGATGACAAAGGGTACACGGTTTACATAGCAGACCTGCCCGATGCTGCCCCCCTCCATCTCTCCGGCGATGGCGTGGAAGGTGTTGTGAATCCACTGCTTCCGCCCGGCATCGCAGAGGAACTGGTCTCCCGTGGCAATGGTGCCCACAAGGCAGCGAATGCCCTTGGAGCGCACCGCCGCCTCCGCCAGCCGCACCAGCGCAGGGTCAGCGGGGAGATGCACCAGATTCAGCCCGGAGATCATGCCCACGTTGTCCCCCAGCGTGGCAGTGTCCATGTCGTGCTGTACCACGTCGGAGGAGACAGCCACATCCCCAATGCCCAGCTCCCGGCACAGGGTTCCCGCCACGCCGGTGTTAATCAGCGCCGATACCTGATAGCGGAGAATCATGGTCTGGGCGCACAGGGCGGCAAACACCTTTCCCACGCCGCACACCGCCAGCACCACAGGCACCTTTCCCAGCCTGCCGGAGGTGAAGTCAATGCCGCTTATGGTCTCGGTGACGGGGTCTGCCAGCATGGCCTTCAGCCCCTCAATCTCCACCTTCATGGCTCCTATGACACCGATCATATTCACACCTCCCGATACCGGAAATCCGGGCAGGATATGCCCTCCAGCACCCGGAGATAGCGCCGGCACTCCGCCTTTGCCGCTTCAAGGCTCAGATTGCGGTAGTTGCCGCACTCCTGACGGCTTGCGCCGTAGACCGCCCCCTCGTGGGCGAGAATGTCCCGGAGCACCTGCTTGACCGTCTCAAAGACCCGAGGATGGTCTGCATTGCGCATGAGCAGGTAAAACCCGGTCTGGCAGCCCATGGGGCCGAAGTAGACCACCTGCTCCTTTAAGGTGGAGTTTCGTATCAGCGTGGCAAACATATGCTCCACGGAGTGCATGGTCAGGTTGTCCATATAGTCCCTGGCGTTGGGGGTGCGGGTGCGCAGGTCATAGGTGGTAATGTCCCCGTCCACACGGGAGATATAGATGCCGGGGGTAAGCAGGTCATGGTTGACGGTGAAGCTGGTGATTTTCTCCATACTTCACGCCTCAACGGGGTTGCCCTGCGCATCGAACAGGGGCAGAGGCTCCAGATAGATGATGTCGTCCCGGTGGACGGCGTCGCCCTCGGCGAGGATTGCCATCTGCCCGCAGATGGTGCCGCCCGCCTTTCTCACCAGCGCATCCAGCGCCCGCAGGCTCTCACCGGTGGAGATCACGTCGTCGATGACCAGAATCCGCTTGCCCTTCATCATGGCTGCGTCGTTGCCGTCCAGATAGAGCTTCTGCTCTCCGGCGGTGGTGATGGACTGGACGCTGACCTCAAAGAGGTTCTGCATATAGAGCTTGGGCTTTTTCCGGGCGAGGAAGTACTTCTTGTCCCCGTGCTGGCGTGCCATTTCGTGGATCAGGGGGATACCCTTGGCCTCAGCGGTAATCATGTAGTCGTACTCCGGGGCGCGCTTGAGCAGCTCCCGTGCGCAGGCCACCGTCAGCTCCTGATCTCCGAAGATGACGAATGCGCCGATATAGTCCTTGTCATTCAGGGGGCACAGGGGCAGAGAGCGCTCCAGCCCGGCAATTGTCATTTTATATTCCATTTTACCGACCTCCCAATCAATCGTCTGGTAAGTCCATTATAACGGCAAAGGGGCAGGATTTCAATTGCGGGGAGAAATATTTCCCCGTCTCCGGCGGCGTTTTCGCCCCTTTTCCCGTCCCTCACCCCAAAGGGAGGGGGCGCATAGGATGGCACAGCGACAAAACGAGGTGAACCGACTATGTTCCATCTACTGATTCTCACCGCCGGGCTGGCGTTTCCCTGTCTCATGACCACGCTGGGCGCAGCCATGGTGTTCTGCATTCCCGGTCAGCCCGGCGGGAGGGCGCAGCGCTGCTTTCTGGGCTTCGCCGCCGGGGTGATGATTGCAGCCAGCGTGTGGAGCCTGCTGCTGCCCTCCATTGAACAGGGAGAGGCGCTGGGGCTTCCGGGCTGGCTGGCCGCAGGGGGAGGCTTTGCCCTGGGGGTGCTGTTTCTGCTGGGGCTGGATCATCTGATCCCCCATCTCCACCGGATTCTGGGCGTGCGGGAGGGGCTGCCCAGCCGTCTCTCCCCCGCCGCCCTGCTGGTGCTGGCCGTAACCATCCACAATATCCCGGAGGGCATGGCAGTGGGGCTGTGCTTTGCCCTTGCCGTACAGCAGGGCATGGCCGCCCCTGCCCTTGCCGGGGCGTGGGCGCTGGCGCTGGGCATCGGCATCCAGAATTTCCCGGAGGGGGCGGCGGTGTCCCTGCCCCTTCACGGGGACGGGATGGGGCGGCGGAGGGCCTTTCTCGCCGGTGTCCTGTCCGGAGTGGTGGAGCCTCTCTTCGGCACAGCCGCCGTGCTCTGCGCCGCACTGCTCCTGCCGGTCATGCCGTGGCTGCTGGCCTTTGCCGCCGGGGCAATGCTCTATGTGGTGGTGGAGGAGCTGATTCCAGAGGCCAACATCTCCCCCCACAGCGACGCAGGCACGCTGGGGGCGATGGCAGGCTTTCTGGTGATGATGGTGCTGGACGTAATGCTGGGATAGCTTTTCTCTTGTCACAATCCCGGAGTGATGGTATAATTTCACAGAGAATCTGGGTACGGGAGGAAGCTGTTATGACCTACAAGGAAGAGTTTATCACCTTTATGGTGCGCTCCGGCGTGTTGACCTTCGGAGACTTTACCACCAAGAGCGGCCGCAAAACCCCCTACTTTGTCAATACCGGAAACTACAAAACCGGCGCTCAGGCCAGCCGTCTGGGGGACTACTATGCCGCCTGCGTGCAGGAGCATATGCCCGGCGGAATCACTGCCCTGTTCGGCCCCGCCTACAAGGGCATCCCCCTGGCCGTGACCACTGCCGCCGCCCTGTACCGGAACTATGGGCGTGATCTGCCCTACTGCTTCAACCGCAAGGAGGCTAAGGATCACGGGGAGGGCGGCTCCATGGTGGGCTACCAGCCGGGACAGGGGGACAATATCGCCATCATTGAGGACGTGGTCACCGCAGGCACCGCCGTGCGGGAGACCATCGCCCTGTTTCGTGAGGTGGCGGAGGTGAACCTGTGCGCCCTGTTTGTATCCGTAGACCGGATGGAGCGGGGCACAAGGGACTGCTCCACGCTGGACGAGCTGAGGCAGGATTACGGCATTGCGGTCTATCCCATTGTCACCATCCGGGAAATCACGGCGTTTCTGCACAACCGCCCGGTGGACGGGAGGGTGTATATTGACGATGAAATGAAGTCCCGCATCGAGGACTATCTCCGCCAATACGGAGCCGCTCATGGCTGAAGGGAGCGGCAAAAACGTCCACGCCGGTCATCGCAGCCGGGTGAGACAGCGGTTTTTGGAGTTCGGAGGAGAGCAGCTTCAGGATCACCAGCTTCTGGAGCTGATTCTGTTCTATGCCATTCCCCAGCGGGATGTGAACCCCCTTGCCCATGAGCTGATCGGCCGCTTTGGCAGTCTGCAGGGCGTGCTGGAGGCCTCCCGTGAGGAGCTGAAGGAGACGGTGGGCATCACGGACAACACCGTGGCGCTGCTGAAGCTCTTCCCGGAGGTCACCCGGCGGGCGGTTCGTGCCCAGAACAGCGTTGGAGTGATCGTCAACACCACGGAGGAGGCGGCGGAGCTGCTGATGCCCTGTTTTGTGGGCGCTCAGCAGGAGCTGCTCTATCTGCTCTCCACGGACGCAAAGGGAAAGCTGCTGGGGCTGGACAGAATCTCCGTGGGCGCAGTGGACGCCGTATTGCTGGACCAGCGGCGGGTGGTGGAGAAGGCGCTGCACCGAAGAGCCAGCCAGCTCTTCCTCGCCCACTGCCATGTCAGCGGGCTTGCCATCCCCTCCCAGTCGGACGTGAGCAGCACCCAGCGGCTGCGTGTCGCTCTGGGGGCGCTGGGGTTGCGGCTGAACGACCATATCATCTTTGCCGACGGGGACTATGTGTCCATGGTGCAGTCCGGCATGATCGAACCCTGATACACACTGCCCGGAAGGAGGGAGTCAGCTTTGAACATCGGTACAGTAACGCTTCCGGGCAGGCTTGCCCTTGCCCCCATGGCAGGGGTGACAGACCTTGCTTTCCGGGTGATTTGCCGGGAGCTGGGGGCGGACTACACGGTGACGGAGATGGTCAGCGCCAAGGCGCTGTGCTATCAGGACAAAAAGACCCTCCCCCTGATGACTCTCGCTCCCGGAGAGCATCCCGCAGCGGTGCAGCTCTTTGGCAGCGACCCGGTTTGTATGCAGGAGGCGGCGGCGAAGGTGTGCCAGCTTGCCCGTCCGGACATCATTGACATCAATATGGGCTGCCCGGTACATAAGATCGTCTCCGGCGGGGACGGCTCTGCGCTGATGCGCACCCCGGAGCTGGCCTGCCGGGTGATTGAGGCGGTGGTTCGGGGGGCGGACTGCCCGGTGACGGTGAAATTCCGCAAGGGCTGGGACGCAGAGCATGTGAACGCCGTGGCGTTTGGCATCATGGCGGCCAGCGCCGGGGCATCCGCCCTCACGGTTCACGCCCGTACCCGCACCCAGATGTACGCCGGGCGTGCGGACTGGGAGATCATCCGTCAGGTGAAGCAGGCGGTACAGGTTCCGGTGTTTGCCAACGGGGATGTATTCACCCCGGAGGACGCAGGGAACATCCTCGCCTTCACCGGGGCGGACGGAGTGATGATCGGGCGGGGCGCCTGCGGCAACCCGTGGCTGTTCCAGCAGGCGAAGGCGCTGCTGGAGGGCCAGCCCATGCCTGCGCCCCCCACCGTGGCACAGCGGGCGGATACCGCCCTGCGTCAGTTCCGCATGGCGTGTCAGTGGAAGGGGGAGCACATCGCCTGTCTGGAGGCACGCAAGAGCTACGCATGGTATCTCAAGGGCGTGCGGGGCGGGACGAAGTGGAAAGCCCGCATGACCCAGCTCTCCACCATGGCGGAGGTGGAGGCCATTACACGGGAGTTGAAGGCGGCCTATCCGGAGGGGTAAGTTTTTGTGAAAAGCGAAAAATGATGCTTGACTTTTGGGGACGGGATGGGTATACTAATAAAGTCCGGTTCGGACGATTAGCTCAGCTGGCTAGAGCATCCGCTTGACGTGCGGAAGGCCACAGGTTCGAATCCTGTATCGTCCATCCCTTTGAGAGGTTCGAAAGAGCCTCTCTTTTGTTGCAAGCGGCACACCCCTTGCAGTGGGTCAGGCCACAGGTTGGAATCCTGTATCGTCCACTTTTGCAGTTTGTTGTAAACCAGAGAATGGTTCTGCGGCAAACTGCATTTTTTTTCCTGCTGGCAAGGGGGTATCCATTGTGTAAATGCCGTCATCAGACATTAAGCCATTGACGGCATATGCGTGGACTTCAAAGCGAAGGTTCAATGAGGAATTGCTCTCAAAATGAAATGAGAGTGTTATAGCATCTGATGTTTCCTGGATTCCTGTCAGATCAATTCTCACATCGTTTCCATCGTAAATGGTGCCTGTATCTACAGTCAGACTGACAGCCGGTTCACGCAATACAACAGTGAAAAAACAGCAAAAGCATATTGACACAACGTCAGAATACATGTATACTACAAGCAATGACACGATGTCAGCATAAATACGCAGGGGAGTGGGTGCTGATCCTGACAGGGGAGAAAGCATCCATGTGCGTACAGCTAATATGCCGGCAGCCAGTCAATCGCCGCCGGAACAGTTGACAGGAGGAGCAGAGGATGAAACAATTACCAAAAATCGCCCTTGGCGCATGGGCATGGGGCAACGACGGAACCTTCGGAAACAACCTTACGGCGGAGACGCTGAAGCCCATCTTTGACAAGGCTATGGCGAGCGGCCTGAACCTGTGGGACACCGCCTACGCCTACGGTATGGGTACTTCGGAAAAGGTGCTGGCGGGCTTTTTGCAGAACCTGCCCAGAGAGTCCTATCTGGTGTCCGACAAGTTCACCCCCCAGTGCGCCAACCCTGCCTCTCCCACCGCAATGGCGGATATGATCGAGATGCAGCTCAAGCTGATGAATCTGGATCAGTTCGACATTTACTGGATCCACAACGTCTGGGATGCGCCCAAGTGGACGCAGGAGCTGGCGAAGTATTTTGAGGGGAAGGACAAGGTACCCCTGCTGGGCGTGTCCAACCACAATCTGGCGGAGATCAAGCAGGCAGACGAGATTTTGAAGGCGCATGGCCTGAAGCTGTCCGCCGTACAGAACCATTACAGCCTGATCAACCGCTCCTCCGAGGACTCCGGCATTCTGGACTACTGCAGGGAGAATGACATTCACTTCTTCGCCTACATGGTTCTGGAACAGGGCGCGCTCTCCGGCAAGTACGACACCAGGCACCCTATGCCGGAGGGCTCGGAGCGTGGGAAAACCTACAACCCGGTGCTGGACAAGCTGGAGGTGCTGAATGGTGCGCTGAAAAAGCTGGCAGACAAATATCAGGTGGGCGCCGCCCAGATTCCTGTGGCGTGGGCGATTGCCAAGGGTACGCTGCCTATCATCGGCGTGACCAAGGTCTCCCATGTGGAGGACGCAGTGAAGGCGGCCAACGTGGTACTCACCCCGGAGGAAATGGCTGAGCTGGAGCAGGTTGCTGACAAACTGAACATCAACACAATTCGTTTTTGGGAAAAGGAGATGAAGTGATCATGGCAAAGAAGAATATCGGCGCAACGCTGGCGCTGTATCCCTGCCCGGTGATTGTAGTAGGTGCCATGGTGGAGGACAAGCCCACATGGACACTGGTTGCCCACGCTGGGACGGTGGCGCACAGCCACCTGATGGTCTCTCTGGTGCAGGCGCACTATATCAACAAGGGCATCCGGGAGAACAAAAAGCTCTCTGTGAACGTGGTAGACGAGAGCTGGCTGAAGGATGCCGACAAGATGGGCACCATCTCTGGCAACAAGGTAGACAAGTCCGGGATGTTTGCATGGAGCATGGGTGAAAACGGCGCTCCCCTGATTGACGAGGCAAAGGTGTCCATTGAGTGCGAGGTGGACGGCAACTATGAGCTGGAGCACTTCGACCACTTTATCTGCAAAATCCTTGCCACCTATGCCGATGAGGGCGTGCTGAACGAAAAGGGCAAGATCGACTATCATGTGTTCAAGCCTGTTCTGTTTGAATTCCTCACCTACGAGTATTTTGTCACCGGTGACAAGGTGGGCAACTGCGGCAAGATGAACGGATGACAAAGCAGACGGATTCAGAGCGTCAATTGAGGTGTTTGGGAGACATGAAATACACAAAACTGGGCAACTCAGACCTGACCGTGTCCCGTATCTGCATGGGCTGCATGGGCTTTGGGGATGCAGAGAGAGGTCAGCACAGCTGGACCATTGACGAGGCACACTCCCGCAAGATCATCAAGCGGGGCTTAGAGCTGGGGGTCAACTTCTTCGATACCGCCATCGCCTACCAAAGCGGCACCAGTGAGCAGTATTTGGGACGCTCTCTGAGGGATTTTGCCAAACGGGAGGATGTGGTGGTGGCCACAAAATTCCTTCCCCGCACGCCGGAGGAGATGGAAAAGGGCATCAGCGGTCAGCAGCACATTGAGAATATGCTCAACACCAGTTTGAAAAATCTGGGCATGGACTACGTTGACCTGTACATCTACCACATGTGGGACTGGAACACCCCCATTTATGATATTCTGGACGGTCTGAACCGTGTGGTCAAGGCGGGGAAAGCCAGATATATCGGCATCTCCAACTGCTATGCGTGGCAGCTTGCCAAGGCAAACGCACTGGCAGAGCGGGAGGGCTTTGCAAGGTTCGTATCCATTCAGGGGCATTA
>CAJOOV010000029.1 GCA_905236265.1 uncultured Oscillospiraceae bacterium
AAGGGAGACGACTCCCTCCGACCCGCTGCGCTGCCAAAAGGCCCCCTCCCCGAGGGGGCTGTCAGCGAAGCTGACTGGGGGAGTTTTGGCCGCCCCCTGTGCGCCCCCCACAGTACCCCCTCACAGCATCCCCAGAATCGTCTCCAGCACCAGCGCCCTTGCCGTCTCCTCGTCCATGCTGTCCTTCAGCGTCGCCCCGGCGGCAGCGGCGTGACCGCCGCCCCCCAGTCTGGCGCAGGTCTGGCTGGCGTTGAGATAGTCCGGGTTGGTGCGCAGGCTCAGCTTCCATTTGCCGGGGCTCAGCTCCCGCAGGGTGGCGGCGGCCTGTACCCCCTCGATCTGGCGCAGCAGGGAGGACAGCTCCTCCGCATCCGCCTCCCCCGCCGAAAGCGCCTGCATGGTGGCGATGGAGTTTGCGCCGATGACCACCCGCTCTCCCTGATAGAACTGCGCCCCCTCCAAAAGCCGTGCCTCCAGCGCCATGCGCTTGCGGGATTTCGTCTGAAAGCAGCGCTTGTTGATCTCTCTGGAGAAGGTGCCGTACTCCATCACGGCGGCGGCGATCCGGTGGGTCTCCGGGGTGGTGTTGTCGTAGACAAAGCATCCCGTGTCCGTAGACAGAGCCAGATACACCCCTCTGGCGATCTCCTCGTCCATCACCCCCAGATGCTCCCGGCAGATGCGGTAGATCATCTCTCCGCAGGCGGCGGCTCCCGCATCCAGACACAGGTGCCGGGCGTAATGCTCGTTGGAGGGGTGGTGGTCAATGCAAAGCTCCACCTGCCCCCGGCAGCACGCCATCTCCGGGGGAAACAGCCCCTCGCTGGCGATGTCCACCGCCACCATATGCTCCCCGGTGTAGCCCTCCGGGGCAAAATAAGGGGCAATGTAGTCCAGATAGGTTGACGTAACACCTTCATTACGGGCAACCCAAGCCGTCTTGCCCAGCCGTTTCAGCCCGGCGCACAGGGCGGCGGCACAGCCCAGCGTGTCCCCGTCGGGGCGGGTGTGGGTGAGAATGAGGAAATTGTCCCGCTCTTGCAGCCAGCGGGCGGCCTCTGCCTCTGTCATTTGTCCAGCTCCTCCATCATGCGGATAATCCGCGCGCCCTCGTCAATGGAGTTGTCCAGAATGAAGGTCAGCTCCGGGGTCTTGCGCAGGTCAAGGGCGTGACCCAGCTCCCGGCGCAGGTATCCGGCGGCGGATTTCAGCCCCCGGCGGATGTCCTTTGCGGCGGCCTGATCCAGCGTGGAGAGATAGACCTTGCAGTAGCTGAGATCGGAGGAGGTGTCCACCCGGACAATGGAGAGCATGTGGCTGCTGATGCGGGGGTCCTTCACCGTGCGCAGCAGGGCGGACAGCTCCCGCTGGATGTCCTCATTGATTCGGTTGAGTCGATAGTTTGCCATGATGTGCCTCCTTTGTACAGGAAATGGCAGGTTTCACGATTAAAAATGATGGTTCGCTTGTAGGGGCGCACACTGTGCGCCCGTTCGCACCGCTGGCGTTATCATCGGGCGCACACTGTGCGCCCCTACACACGTTGTGATGGTAGGAAAGAAACACAGGAGGCAGAGGCGGCACTGCCAGCCCCTGCCTCCTGCAAAGCTACGGATATTATACCTGAATCTGCTCCATCTGATACACCTCGAAGATGTCTCCCACCTTGATGTCGGAGAACTTCTCCAGGCCGATGCCGCACTCGAAGTTGGTGGCGACCTCCTTCACGTCGTCCTTGAACCGGCGCAGGGAGGCAATGGCGCCCTCGTGGATGACCACGCCGTCCCGCACCAGCCGGAGCTGGGCGTTGCGCAGCACCTTGCCCTCCTTGACGTAGCAGCCTGCAATCGTGCCGGCGCCGGTGATCTTGTAGACCTCCCGCACCTCCACACGACCCAGCTCCACCTCACGGAACTTGGGCGAGAGCATACCCTTCATGGCAGCCTCGATCTCCTCAATGCAGTCGTAGATGACCCGGTAGAGCCGCACGTCCACCTTGTCCCGTTCGATCATGCTGCGAGCCACGTTGTCCGGGCGCACGGAGAAGCCCACGATAATGGCGTTGGAGGTGGAGGCCAGCATGACATCGCTCTCGTTGATTGCGCCCACGCCGGAGTGGATTACCCGGACACGAACCTCCTCGTTGGAGAGCTTTTCCAGATTCTGCCGCACCGCCTCGGCGGAGCCCTGAACGTCCGCCTTGACGATGATCTTCAGCTCCTTCACGTCGCCCACCTGAATCTGGTCGAACAAATCGTCCAGAGAGACCTTCTTGGCGGCGGGGGCGGCAAGGGCGTCCTTGCGCTCCTGCTTGCGCTGCTCGGCAAGCTCCCTTGCCATGCGCTCATCCGCCACGGCGTAGAAGTCGTCCCCTGCGGAGGGCACCTCGGCCATACCGGTGATCTCCACCGGCACGGAGGGGCCTGCGCTCTTCACCGGCTTGCCCCGGTAGTCCGTCATGGCACGCACACGCCCCACGGCGGTGCCTGCGATGAGGATGTCCCCCTGCTTCAGGGTGCCGTTTTGCACCAGCAGGGTGGCCACAGGGCCTCTGCCCTTGTCCAGCCTTGCCTCGATGACGGCACCACGGGCGGCACGGTTGGGGTTTGCCTTCAGCTCCCGCATCTCCGCCACCAGAAGCACGTTCTCCAGCAGCTCGTCAATGCCCGCTCCGGTCTTGGCGGAGATGGGGCAGATAATGGTATCGCCGCCCCAGTCCTCACTGAGCAGGTCGTACTGGGTGAGCTGCTGCTTGATGTTCTCCGGGTTTGCGCCGGGGAGATCCATCTTGTTGATGGCAACCACAATGGGGATCCCGGCGGCCTTGGCGTGGTTGATGGCCTCCACGGTCTGGGGCATAATGCCGTCGTCTGCGGCCACCACCAGAATGGCAATGTCCGTCACCATAGCGCCACGGGCACGCATGGCGGTAAAGGCCTCATGGCCGGGGGTGTCCAGAAAGGTGACCACCTTGTCGTTCACGTTCACCTGATAAGCGCCGATGGCCTGGGTAATGCCGCCCGCCTCTCCGGCGGTGACGTTGGTGGAGCGGATATAGTCCAGCAGGGAGGTCTTGCCGTGGTCAACGTGACCCATGACCACAATGACCGGGGCACGGGGCTGGAGATCCTCCTCCCTGTCCTCTGCCGTCTCAATGAGCTTCTCCTCCAGGGTGACAACCACCTCGTGCTTCACCTTGCAGCCCATCTCCTCGGCCACAATGGCGGCGGTGTCGAAATCGATGGTCTCGCTGAGGGAGGCCATGACCCCCAGCTTCATCAGCTCCTTCACCACGGCGGTGCCCTGCTTCTTCATGCGGCTGGCCAGCTCGCCCACGGAGATTTCGTCGGGGATCTCCACGGTGACCACCACGTTCTTGCGTGCCATCTCCTGCTGCAGGCGGCGCATCTGCTGGCGCTGCTCCTCCTGACGGCGCTTCTGGCTCTGGGCGCCCTTGCGCTTTTGCTGGGAGCGGTTGCTCTTCAGCTTCTGCTTGCCCTGCTGCATCCGGTCGGCGTGGTCGGGGGCCAGCTCGTCCAGATGGGCGTCATACCGGTCCAGATTCACGTCGGCGCTCTTGCGGGTGTTCACCGTCTTTTTCTCCGGCACCTTCCGGGGGGCGGACTGGGCGCTTTCGGCCTGCTGCTTTGCCCCGGCATCCGTCTTTGCAGTCTCCGCCTTGGGAGTGTTCTCCGCCTTGGGGGCAGGCTCAGTCTTGGCCGTTTCCTCCGCCTTGGGCTGCCGGGTCTCCTCCTTTTGGGGAGCCTGCTTTGCCTCGGCGGCCTTGGGGGCGGTGAGGCTCAGCGCCTGCTGCAGATCCGCCACCTGATTGTGCTGGGTCAGGTACTCAAACACCAGACTCAGCTCCATCTCATTCAGGGCAGCCATGTGGCTGGAAGGGGTCTGGGCGTACTTGGTGAGGATCTCCGTCACCTTTTTGGAGCCTACCGCCTTGCCCTTCACCTTAAAATCCTTCGCTACCTCGTGTACTCGATACTTCAGTTCAATCGCCATAAACGTACCTCCTTCTCATTGAAGGCCTGTGCCAGCGGGAAACACCCGCAGGGGGAGCGCCCCGTCCACGGGGGTTTCCCACTGACACAAACGGTCAGATCACTACACATATCACTTGCTCCGGGAGCGTTTTCCCGGTTTTTTCAGCCGTCTCCGGGCTATTTTCTCCTGCTTTTCCTCCAGCGCCTCCAATGCGCCCCGGTGGCGCTCGTCCAGCGCCGCCAGCCTTCCGGCGAAGGCCGCCGCCATGCCCAGATCCGTCAGGGCGGCGGCAGCGCAGCTCTTCCAGCCCACCGCCTGTCCCAGCGCAGCCTTGTCTGCCTCCAGATAGAGGATGGGCAGCTTTCCCTGAGAGCGGTGCTCCATGCGGCGCACGGTGTTCTCTCCTGCGTCTGAGGCCAGCACCACCAGCCGCACCGTTCCGGCGGAGAGGGCGGCGTTTACCGCCTCCTCCCCCGCTGCCAGCTTTCCCGCCCGCAGGGCAAGACCCAGAGAGGTCAACGGCTCATTCATCCCTGTCCCCCTCCCGCATCTGCGCCTCAAGGGCGGCATAAACCTGGTCGGGGACAGCCACAGAGAACGCCCGCTCCAGCGCTCTGCTCTTGCGGATTTTGGCAAGGCAGGCGCTCTCCGGGCAGACGTATGCGCCCCGTCCGGATTTCTTTCCCCGAAAGTCCAGAGAAATCTCCCCCTCCGGGGAGCGCACCACCCGGATCAGCTCCCGCTTGGGCTTGTGCTCCCGGCAGCCCAGACACTGGCGCATGGGTATCTTCTTCGGCATTGCTCTCCCTCCTTTGGCAGGGGCGGCTTATTCCGCCCCGTCCTGCAGGGGCTCGGCCTGCGCGTCCTCAGCGGCCTGAGCGCTCTCCCCGGCGGGGGCGGCTTCGGCAGGGTCAGCCTCGGCGTTCAGTGCGGCCAGCTCCTCCTCGTCGGCAGCGCCGGAGACGCTTTTGATGTCGATCTTAAAGCCGGTGAGCCGGGCGGCGAGGCGGGCATTCTGCCCCTCCTTGCCGATGGCAAGGGAGAGCTGGTCGTCGGGGACAATGACCCGGCAGCTGCGCTCCTCCAGCTCGGTGACGCTCACCACGCTGGCGGGGGCGAGGGCGGCGGCCACATATTCGGCGGGGTCGTCGCTGTACTTGATGATGTCCACCTTTTCCCCGTGCAGCTCCTCCACCACGGCGTTCACCCGCTGGCCTCTGGTGCCTACGCAGGCACCGATGGGGTCGATCTCGCTCTGGCTGCTCCAGACGGCCATCTTGGTGCGGCTGCCCGCCTCACGGGCGATGGAGCGAATCTCCACCACGCCGTCAAACAGCTCCGGCACCTCCAGCTCAAACAGCCTGCGCACCAGTCCGAAGTGGGTACGGGAGATGAGCACCCTTGTGCCCCGTGTCTCCCGCTTCACGTCCACCACATAGACCCGGATCCGGTCGCCCTCCTTATAGCTCTCCCCCTTCACCTGCTCTCCGGCGGTGAGCAGGGCGTCGGTGAACTCCTTGCCGGAGCTGAGGCGGACGTGGAGTGCGCCGGAGCCGGGGTCGATGCGGGTGACGATGCCGGTCATCAGCTCCTCCCGGTGGGCGAAGAACTCGTCAAAGACCATGTTCCGCTCCGCCTCCCGGATGCCCTGAATAATCACCTGACGGGCGGTCTGGGCGGCGATGCGTCCGAAGTTCTTGGTCTTGACCTCGCTGCTCACCACGTCGCCCAGCTGCACTCTGGGCAGCAGCTTTCTCGCCTCCTCCAGAGAGATCTCCGTGCCCGGATTGTCCACGCTCTCCACCACGTCCCGGCGGATAATCATACGCAGCAGGTTCTTCTCCGGGTCTGCCTGAATGACGATGTTTTCCTCCACGCCCTCGTGGTCCCGCTTATAGGCGGAGATCAGCGCCTGCGTGATCTTTTCCAGCATATATTCCTTCTTGATGCCCCGCTCCTTTTCCAGAAGCTCCAGCGCAAGGAAAAACTCCTGAGCGTCCTCCTCCGGGGTAGGGCCTTTCTTCTTGCTGACTCTCTTTGCTGCCATGTCCTTCACTCCTTTATCAAAACACAAAAACAATCCGTTCTCAGCGGCTCAAAACACCACGTCCAGCCGCACCAGCGCAATCTCCCGCTTGGGGAACAGGCGCTCCTGTCCGTCGGGGAGGGTGATGGTCACATCCCCGTTGTCATAGCCCTTCAGCGTGCCGTGGAACTCCTTTTTCCCCTCAATGGGGCGGTAGGTTCGCACCTCCACGGCGGAGCCGGTGAAGGCGGCGAAATGCTCCGGCTTTTTCAGGGAGCGGTCAATGCCTGCGGAGGAGACCTCAAGGGTATAGCTGCCCTCAATGGGGTCGGCCTCGTCCAGGGCATCGCTCAGCGGGCGGCTCACCGCCTCGCACTGGCTGATGTCCACCCCGCCGGGGCAGTCGATATACACCCGCAGGAACCATGTGCCTGCCTCCCGCACATATTCCACATCCCAAAGGCTGCACCCCGCCTGCTCCACAAAGGGCAGGGCGAGGGAGGCAGCGATTTCCGTCACTTTTTTCATCTTGGTTTTTGCCTCATTACAAAACGAAAGAGCGAGGCAGGCCTCACTCTTCAGGTTGATACGTTCTATGATGGGTACAGTATAGCACCCCCGGAGGGGAAATGCAAGTGCCTGATTGCAAATTCTCCCGTCGCAATGCACAAAATCCTGCCGTTTTCATAGAATGGAGAAAAAAGGAGTGGGAAAACATGAATCAGGACAAAGGGATGGGCGCTGCCGGCGCAGACGAACGGGAGACCTTCCTGCGGGTATGGCAGCGGGTGAGCGCCCCGGCGCAGGGGGGCGAGGCGGCGCAGGGCGCAGCCTATCCGCCCGTGTGGGAGGAGGCGGAGTTTCTGGACAGCGCCCTTTCCGACAACGCCCTGCGCATGGGGCTGTGCCGGGGGAGCCTGCGGGGGCTGCAGGGCGCTCTGCTTGCCCAGCGCAGGCGGCTGATGGCGGCGGCGTATCTGCTCACCGGGGAGCGCCGCCGGGAGGAGCCGGGACAGGGGCAGCGGGATCTGACCCAGGGGCAGCGGTGCAGGGAGATGTACCGTCTGTGCCTGCGATCACAGTCCGCCTTTGCCGCCGCCGCAGGGCAGGATACCCCCCGCCGGGGGCTGTACCGGGCGCTGGCGGAGGAGAACCGGGCGCTGGCAGAGCGGGTGCAGGGGATTGTGGAACAGATGATGCAGGGGTGAGGGGGACGGGGGATGTCACGCCCCCTGTGGTTCTCCTTTTCCGTGGGTACGGGATAGCGTCCTCGACACCCGGTGTAGGGGCGCACAGTGTGCGCCCGGTTGCTCCCCCAGTCACTCCCCCAGTCACTCCTCCAGTCACTCCCCCAGTCACTGCGTGACAGCCCCCTCAGGGAGGGGGCCATTGGCAAATATTTGAAGTTGAAATAGATTTGCCAAAGCCTCCCTCTTAGAGGGAGGTGCCCCGAAGGGGCGGAGGGAGTATTTCCCCTGTAGGGGCGCAAATCGTGCGCCCGGCTCACCCATTCTATCCGCATCTTGCAGGGGCGATTCACGAATCGCCCCTTTTCGCATACCCACTAAAAATCAAACTCCCCCTTGACAAATCTGTATTACTGTATTATTATCCTAATACAGTAAACATGAGAGGAGCGTGTATTATGGCATGGAGCTTTACCCCTGACGTGCCCATCTATCTACAGGCCGCCCGTGTGCTCCGGCTGCGTATCCTGAAGGGAGCGTATCCCCCCGGCGGGGCGGTGCCCTCTGTGCGGGAGCTGGCGCAGGAGGCGGCGGTGAACCCGAACACCATGCAGAAGGCGCTGAGCCTGCTGGAGGCGCAGGGACTGCTCACCACCCAGCGCACCGCCGGACGGCGGGTGACGGAGGAGGGAGAGCGGCTGACCCTGCTGCGCCGGAGCATGGCGGAGGAGATTCTGGGGGAGTGCCGCAGGCAGCTTTTGGAGCTGGGCTACACCCCGGAGGAAATCGTCCAACTGATGAAGGAGGAATCCAAATGACAAAGAACAACACCGCCCCGGTGCTGGAGCTGAAGGGACTGACCAAGGGCTACGGCATCAAGCCGGTGCTCAAGGGCATCGACCTGACCCTCACCGGGGGGAAAATCGTGGGGCTGCTGGGCCCCAACGGCGTGGGCAAGACCACGCTGATTAAGATCATCGCCGGACTGCTTGTCCCCACTCAGGGGAGCGTCACGGTGGCGGGACTGCCCATCGGGGCGGAGAGCAAGGCGCTGGTGAGCTATCTGCCGGAGCGGACGTATCTGGCGGACTGGATGCAGGTGGGGGACGCTGTGGAGCTGTTCTCCGACTTCTATGCCGACTTTGACCCGGACAAGGCCATGGAGATGCTGCGGCGGCTGAACGTGGACCCGGCGGCACGGTTCAAGACCCTGTCCAAGGGCACACGGGAGAAGGTTCAACTGGTACTGGTGATGAGCCGGAAGGCGCTGCTCTATGTGCTGGACGAGCCCATCGGCGGAGTAGACCCGGCGGCGAGGGACTATATCCTCTCCACCATCCTCACCAACTACAACGAAAACGGCACCATCCTCATCTCCACCCATCTGATTTCCGACGTGGAGAGCGTGCTGGATGAGGTGGTGTTCCTAAAAGACGGACAGATTTTCCTCCACGATACGGTGGAC
>CAJOOV010000030.1 GCA_905236265.1 uncultured Oscillospiraceae bacterium
AGGGGGACAGCATTACCCTCATCGACAAGCACGCCGCCCACGAGCGGATGAACTTCGACGCCATGAAGGCAAAGGGCTATGTCCCCATGTCTCAGGTGCTGCTGACGCCGGTGGTGGTGAAGCTGCCCCCGGCGGAGTGCGAGGCGCTGCTGGCTCAGCTCCCGCTGCTGGGCAGGTTCGGCTTTGAGGCGGAGGACTTCGGCGGAGGGGATATTCTGGTGCGTCAGGCGCCGGACTATATCCCCGCCGGGGCGGTGGAGCAGACACTGGCGGAGATTGCCGGGCAGCTCCTCTCCACCGGGACTGCCAACCCGGAGGGGGCGAGGGACGAGGTGCTGCATACCATGGCCTGCAAGGCCGCCATCAAAGGCGGATGGAAAAACGGGAAGGAAGAGCTGGAACGGGTGGCGCAGGCGGTGATGTCCGGTGAGGTGCGCTACTGTCCCCATGGCCGCCCGGTGGCAATTGAACTGACCAGAAAGGGTCTGGAAAAGCAGTTTGGACGGATTCAATCCTGAATGTTTACATAATATTCATTTGCTTCTCTGCATGGAATGGTGTAGACTGTAGCGTAGGGGCAGGAACCAAAATCTGCATGATGGAGGTCTGAGATGAAAAAGAATAAAAAAGAGCTGACGCTGGTTTTGTCCATCGTGACGGCGGTCATTGGCGCAGTGGGGCTGGTTTTCTCCGTGGTGCGCCTTCTCAGCGCACGCTCTCAGCCCATACACCGGAGCTTTCAGAACGACAACGTGCTTCGGCGGGGGAAATACGCAGGAAGGCATACCAGCTGGCCGCTGAGATAAAGACAGCAAAAAAGCGATACACCACGCATTCAGGCGGTGTATCGCTTTTTTGCTGCGTTCAGAGTCGATCATAAATCACAACTCCCGATAGCAGGAGGCGGGGAGTATGTCACACAGCTCCCGCAGCACCAGAGGTATCCCGCCGGAGCTGTCGAACAGCCGGGGAGTCAGCAGGGGGACGGAGGCGCCGTCAGCGCACAGGGGCAGGGAGAAGGTGGCACGAAGCCCCTTGGGAGAGCGGTTGGACAGCAGAAGCGTCCCCTCGTGGATGCGGGCGATTCTGCTGCAGGCGATCAGACCCACGCCCAGACCCTGCATGGCATCCTCCATCCCTGCCCCGCCCACAGAGGGGTCAAAGGCAGAGGCAAGCTGCCGGGGGGTCATGCCCCGGCCATCGTCGCTGAGGCTGATGAGCGCCATCTTTCCCCGCCGTTCCAGACGAAGCTCCAGATGTCCGCCGGGGCCGGTGCTCTTGACTGCGTTGGAAACGAGATGGAACAGCAGCGTCTGAACCAGCATATCGTCGCACATCACAAAGAGATTGGTGTTGGCAGGGCGGAAGGTGAGCTGGCATCCTGTCTCCGGGAGCAGGTCGGACAGCTCCTCCGCCGTGGTATGACAAAGGCCGTTCAGGTCGATGAGCTGGGGCGTATAGTCAAAGGGAACCTCTCCGTCTGCCATGGAGGCCAGCTCCAGCGTGCGGCAAAGCCGGACAAGCTGCATCCGGGAGCGGTTCATGGAGGCCAGCTCCGTCTGAATCGTTCCCTGCAAAAAAGCGCCGCAGGCGCGCTCCAGCCGCTCTTGTGCCAGCAGCATGAGAGAGAGGGGGAGCCGGATGCGGGTGGTCAGCAGGGGCAGCTTCCGGTCAGGCAGCATGGGGGAATCCCTGTTGGGACTCAGCCGGAGAATCAGAACGCCCTCCCACTCCTGACAGAGCAGGTTCCATTCCCCCAGCATCCCTGCGGTGCCGGGGGTCAGCTCGCCCCAGCGCTCCGGAATCACACCGGACAGCTCCAATTCCGGGAAGGCAGTGCGAAATGCGTCATTTCGATAGAGTATGCGGTTGTCTTGGCAGCAGGCGATTGGCTCCGGAAAAAGGCCAAAGGCCGCTTCGGCGGGTAGGTGCAGATCAGGCATAGGCTCCTCCGTGGGGTCAGGAATGTCGAAAAATGTCGAATGTGTCCTTTTAGTATAGCAGAGAGGGGGGAGAGTGGCAAGAGAAAGCGCCGGGCTTCTTTTTTCCATGGATAGCATGGCTGAACTGCTTCATCCTATACATTTCCGCCGGGAAAGGTGCATTCCGGGAGAGGGAAAGCTCCCTCAGGAAAAGACCTCCCGGAGAAACGCCTCCCACGCCTCGGCGTGCTCCACATAGTACAGGGGACAGAGCTTTCCTGTCACGTCATAGTGGCGGATGACGGAGCCCTCCTCCAGTGCGTACTCCTTCACCAGAAACCGGGTCAGCTTCAGCAGGGAGGCATAGGTTTCCCCGGTGAAGGCGCCGTCCTCTCCGGGGTGGCAGCACTCGATGGAGATGGTGTCGGCGTTGCGGTCGTTGGAGCAGTAGGCGATCTCGTCCAGAGGGACGCATTGAAGGATCTCCCCGTCCAGACCGATGACAAAGTGGCTGCTGGCGTGGGTCTCGTGGGTGTCAGCAAGGGAGGCAAAATAGCTCCTGTTTTGTGCGGCTGTGGTGCCGGGATTGCCCACATAGTGAATCACGATTCCCCGGACAACCGGGAGGGAGACCCCCGGACGGGAATAGGCGTTCTCCTCCAGCAGCTCCACCTGCACCCAATCCGGCATCTCCGGCGGCTCCAGCCGTGCCAGCGGCACGGCGGTGTCCTGCTGAGGCGGGGAGACGGAGAGCCTGCCCAGAAGAAAGCCCAGAGCAAAGACCCCAAGCAGAGGGAGCAGTGAGAGCAGACGGGAGGGGCGGCGCCTTGAGGAGCGGCGGGGCGGGGCGGGACGGGTATGGGCGGAGACAGGCATGGGGACACCTCCTTTCTGAAATCCTGTTTCAGCATAGCATATTCGACAAAAATCGACCATTACAGCGTAATGAAAAAAGCCTGAAGAAAAACGAAAGCTCAGGCTTTTCGAGGGGGGAGAAAATGGGATGTATGCAGGTATTCCCCTGCAGTCAGGTGTTCATACGCTTGTGAGAGCCGAAGCCCAGAAGATACCATACGCTGCCCAGCAGGATAAACAGCATCAGGGCGGCAAATGTCCCGGTGCAGATGCCTGCAAAGTCAATCCACACATCCCGCACGCTGGAGGTGCGCCCGGAGACAAAGCTCTGCAGCATTTCGTCTGCGTTGGCAATGAGCAGCCCCAGCAGGAGCGGCCAGCTGATATGGCGGATGTAATGGGAGGTGTAGACCCGCAGACACAGGGTAAACCAGAAGCCGGAGAGGGTGAACTCCGCAAAATGCGCCAGCTTGCGCACCAGCGCCTGAGAGAGGGGGGAGATGCCTGCCTTGCCCAGAAAGCGGTTCAGCATTTTCGTAAAGGCAAGGCTTCTGGCAGAGGACACTGCCCCGATTTCCAGAGAGTTGCTGAAAATAAAGTAGACGGAATAGATGGCTAAAAAGGTGAAGAGAATCTGAAACAGAACGTGGAGCACCTTGCCAACGCCGCCGGTTTTTCCTTCGGACATGTCGTGCTTCCTTTCTGCGGCGATGGGTAATGCCGCCGGAATGGGATGCGGGCGCATGGGTGCGCCCCTGTTACGAAGTGATTATAGGGAAGGGAAGGAGAAATGGCAAGTTAAAAAACGGTAAAGAAATGCTTGACAACTTTCCTTGTCAGTGCTATGCTCTTGTTTGACAAGGATTATTGTCAATCTGACAGGGAAAATAGTCACACAAGGAGGTCAGTATGCCGCTGAAGAACAGATTGAAGGAGCACAGGGCGAGGCTGGGGCTGAACCAGCAGGAGCTGGGCGCAAAGGTGGGCGCCTCCCGGCAGACCGTCAGCCTGATTGAGCGGGGGGACTATTCCCCGTCTGTGACGCTGGCGCTGAAAATCGCAGGGGTGTGCGGTGTTCCCGTTGAGGAGATTTTTCGCTACGAGGAGGAAGAGAAATGAACCGGAAAGAGGAAATCCGCTTGGAGGACAAAAAGCACCGGAAGGGGTTTATTGTGATTCTGGCCTGCTCCATGGTTTTGGGCTTTGCGCTGGGACTGGGCAGCGTGTATCTGTGGGACGAAAAGCCGGAGAATCTGGCGGCGCTGTCCTATCGGATTGTCCCCATGGTGGGGTTTGTGCTGCTGTGGGTCACGTTTTTGACCCAGTGGGTCATCAGTGCCGTGACAAAGCGCCGTGTTCTCCGCATGGAGAGAGAGGAGGGCAGCGAAGATGCCGCAGAGGGGAAGGTCAACCTTGTGCTCTATGCCAACGCCATTGCAGCCCCGCTGGGCATGACCTTTTTCGGCATGTCGGGCTGGGGCGTGCGGGGCGCTTTCGAGGAGATGCTGGGGGATGCTGACCTGTTTTATCTCATTCTGGCTATGGTGGCTGTGGTGACGCTGTTTTTACAGACGGGAATGAT
>CAJOOV010000031.1 GCA_905236265.1 uncultured Oscillospiraceae bacterium
CCTGCCACAAGTGCGTCGATATACAGCCCGGTTCCCCCCGTCACAATGGGCAGCCTGCCCCTTGAGAGGATCTCCTCCACGCAGGGCACGGCCAGCTCCACATACCGGGCCACGGAGAACTCCTCCTCCGGTTCAGCCACATCCAGCAGGTGGTGGGGCACCCCCTGCCGCTCTTCGGCGGTGGGCTTTGCGGTGCCGATGTCCATAGAGCGGTAGATCTGCATGGAGTCGGCGTTGACAATCTCCCCGCCCACTGCCCTTGCCAGCGCAATGCTCAGCGCCGTCTTTCCCGAGGCAGTAGGCCCTGCGATCACTGCAATCCGGGGCTGCATGACGCCACTCCTCCCCTCTGTGTTGTGCGGTGCGGAAATGTTGTACCCATCAGTATAGCAAAAAGGGGCAGGATTTGCAAGGGCAAGGCGCACCTCCCGTCCCGGAACAGGCGGGCAGATTCTCAAAGACTTTTCACATTCCTCCTTGTCCCCTCCCCCCTGTCTGTGGTAGAATAGCACTCGGAACGCAGTTCCCCCAATTCCCTGCAACAGGAGTGACAGATATGAACGAACCCAAGTGGAAGCTGGAAACCAACTGCGTACAGGCAGGCTACCAGCCGAAAAACGGCGAGCCCCGTATGATTCCCATTGTCCAGAGCACCACCTTTAAGTACGATTCCTCGGCTGAGATGGGAAAGCTCTTCGATCTGGAGGCCAGCGGCTATTTCTACACCCGCCTGCAAAACCCCACCAACGACTATGTGGCGGCGAAAATCGCCGCTTTAGAGGGCGGCAGCGCCGCAATGCTCACCTCCTCCGGTCAGGCGGCGTCCTTTTTCTCCGTGTTTAACCTGTGTCAGGCAGGCGACCATGTGGTGGCCTCCGCTACCATCTACGGCGGCACCTACAACCTCTTCAACGTGACCATGCGGAAGATGGGCATTGCGTTCACCTTCGTTGACCCGGACTGCTCTGACGAGGAGCTGGAGGCCGCCTTCCGTCCCAACACCAAGGCGGTCTTTGGGGAGACCATTGCCAACCCCGCTCTGGTGGTGCTGGACATTGAGCGCTTCGCCAACGCCGCCCACGCCCACGGCGTACCCCTGATTATCGACAACACCTTTGCCACCCCCGTCAACTGCCGTCCCATTGAGTGGGGGGCAGACATTGTGATTCACTCCACCACGAAATACATGGACGGACACGACGCAGGCGTGGGCGGCTGTATTGTGGACAGCGGCAAATTTGACTGGATGGCTCATGCGGACAAGTACCCCGGCCTCTGCACCCCGGACGAGAGCTACCACGGCATTACCTACGCAGAGCGTTTCGGCAAGGAGGGGGCCTATATCACCAAGGCCACTGCCCAGCTCATGCGTGACCTCGGCTCCATCCCCGCCCCCATGAACGCCTTTTTGCTGAATCTGGGGCTGGAGAGCCTGCATGTGCGTATGCCCCGGCACTGCGAGAACGCCATGAAGGTGGCCCAGTTCCTGCAAAACCATCCTCAGGTGTCGTGGGTGAACTACCCCGGTCTGGAGGGGAACCGCTACTATGAGCGGGCAAAGAAGTATATGCCCGGCGGCACCTGCGGCGTTGTCTCCTTCGGCGTGAAGGGCGGACGTGCCGCCGCCGAGACCTTTATGGGACACCTGAAGCTGGCCATGATCGCCACCCATGTGGCGGATGCCCACACCTGCGTGCTCCATCCCGCCTCCTCCACCCACCGCCAGCTCAGCGACGAGGAGCTGATTGCCGCCGGTGTCGCCCCTGACCTCATCCGCTTCAGCGTGGGCATTGAAAACGGGGAGGATATTATTGCCGACATTGCTCAGGCATTGGACGCACTGCGCTGAGTCCCGCCCCCTGTATCATAGGCGGGGCGTGACTTCCCCATACACTCCCCCACATTGACACTGACCGCAAGGATTCGCACCCAGCGGGAAGGTACGCCTCGCCTCTGCCCTGCCGGGGTCACTGCGCCGTACTCTTCCCGGAGTGCGGCGCTTTTTCACAGCAGGGAGGAATGCTATGACACCGGAAATGCAGCACCTCATTGACAGCCTCTCGGAAAACCATACCCTCACCCTTGCGCAGTACGCCGCACTCATTGACCATCGCACCCCGGAGACGGCGGCGGAGCTGGCAAGGCGGGCAGTGGCGGTGAGGCAGTCCATCTATGGACGGGATGTATATGTCCGGGGACTGATCGAAATCAGCAATATCTGCAAAAACGACTGCCTCTACTGCGGCATTCGCAGGAGCAGCCGCACCTGCCGCCGCTACCGCCTCACCCCGGAGGAGATTCTGGACTGCGCCAAAGAGGGGTATGCGCTGGGCTTTCGCACCTTCGTATTGCAGGGGGGCGAGGACGGGTATTATACCGACCCTCTCCTATGCGCCCTCATCGGGGACATCAAGGCCGCCTGCCCCGGCTGCGCCGTCACCCTGTCTCTGGGGGAGCGAAGCCGGGAGAGCTATCAGCGCCTCTTTGACGCCGGGGCTGACCGCTACCTCCTCCGCCACGAGACCGCCGACCCGGCTCACTATGCCGCCCTTCACCCGCAGTCGATGTCCTTTCACAACCGGATGCGCTGTCTGTACGACCTGCGGGAGATCGGCTATCAGGTGGGCTGCGGGTTTATGGTGGGTTCGCCGGGGCAGCTCAGCGCACAATTGGCGCAGGATCTGAAGTTTATTGAGACCTTCCGCCCGGATATGTGCGGCATCGGCCCCTTTGTCCCCCACCATGATACGCCCTTTGGGGACAAGCCCGCCGGCACAGTGGAGCTGACCTGTTTTCTCCTCTCCGTCATCCGGCTGATTCATCCCCCGGTGCTCCTGCCTGCCACCACCGCTCTGGGCACCATCCACCCCACCGGCCGGGAGTGGGGGATACTCGCCGGGGCAAACGTGGTCATGCCCAACCTGTCCCCTGTGGCAGTGCGGGGAGATTACCAGCTCTATGACAACAAGATCTGTACCGGGGAGGAATCCGCCCAGTGCCGGGGCTGTCTGGAACGGCGGATGGAGTCCATCGGCTACCGTGTGGTCACCCACAGAGGGGACGTAAAACGGATATAAACATTTATCATTATGAGTATCCGGATGAGTCAGCTCGCAGGACTCTCCCCCAGCCAGCTACAAGGTTTCGCCAGTGCCTCCCTCTCAGAGGGAGGTGTCACCGAAGGTGACGGAGGGAGCCGATCTTGCACTGACTGAATGATCCGGATAACCAACTTCACCATCAAAAAAGGAGAACCGTTATGGCCATTTATAACCCCGCCTCCCTGAAAGCGGAGGAGTTTATCAACCACGAGGAGATTGAGGCCACGCTGGCCTACGCAGAGGCGAACAAAAACAATGTGGAGCTGATCGACCGGATTCTGGAAAAGGCACGCCCTGTCCGCAATGAAAAAGGCTGCACCTGCGCCGGGCTGACCCACCGGGAGGCGTCCGTGCTGCTGGCCTGTGAGATTCCCGAAAAGATTGCGCGGATGTATGAGATTGCAGAGGAGATCAAACTGGCCTTCTACGGCAACCGGATCGTCCTCTTCGCCCCGCTGTATCTGTCCAACTACTGCGTCAACGGCTGCGTCTACTGCCCCTACCACGCCAAAAACCGCCACATTCCCCGGAAAAAGCTGACGCAGGAGGAGGTTCGTGCAGAGGTCATTGCCCTGCAGGACATGGGGCACAAGCGCCTTGCCATTGAGGCGGGGGAGGATCCGAAAAACAACCCCATTGAGTACATTCTGGAGTGTATTCACACCATTTACGGCGTTCACCACAAAAACGGGGACATCCGCCGGGTGAACGTGAACATCGCCGCCACCACCGTGGAGAACTACCGGAAGCTGAAGGAGGCGGGTATCGGCACCTATATCCTCTTTCAGGAGACCTACCACAAAAAGAGCTATGAGCAGCTCCACCCCACCGGCCCCAAGCATGACTATGACTACCACACCGAGGCCATGGACAGAGCCATGGAGGGGGGCATTGACGATGTGGGACTGGGCGTGCTCTTCGGTTTGGAGATGTACAAATATGAGTTCGCCGGACTGCTGATGCACGCCGAGCATTTGGAGGCAGTTCACGGCGTCGGCCCCCACACCATCAGCGTCCCCCGTGTGAAGCGTGCCGATGACATTGACCCGGATATGTTTGACAACGGCATTGACGACGAGACCTTCACCAAAATCGCCGCCTGCATCCGTCTCGCCGTGCCCTACACCGGCATGATTATCTCCACACGGGAGTCCGAGCAGGTACGTCAGCGGATGCTTCAGGTGGGCATCTCCCAGGTCAGCGGTGCCTCCCGCACCAGCGTGGGCGGCTACACGGAGAAGGAACGCCCCACGGACACGGAGCAGTTTGATGTCTCCGACCAGCGGACGCTGGACGAGGTGGTGAGCTGGCTGATGGACAGCGGGCACATCCCCTCCTTCTGCACCGCCTGCTACCGGGCTGGGCGCACGGGAGACCGGTTCATGTCCCTGTGTAAGTCCGGGCAGATTCAGAACTGCTGCCACCCCAACGCCCTGATGACGCTGGCGGAGTATCTGGAGGACTACGCCTCCCCGGAGACGAAGGAGAAGGGCTATGCCATGATTGCACGGGAGCTGGACAACATCCCCAGCGAAAACGTGCGCAGGGTGGCGGAGGAAAACATTCAGGCCATCCGCTCCTCCAACCGTAGGGATTTCCGGTTCTGATCTGTTTGTGAATCGCCCCTGCAACCGCTTTTGAAATTCTGCGGGCGCACATTGTGCGCCCCTGCAAGGAAGGTGTGGTTTCCCATGTCAACGACCCTGAACGATACCCCCTCTGCCAACCGTGTACACATCGCCTTTTTCGGTATGCGCAACGCAGGCAAGTCCTCTCTGGTAAATGCCGTCACCGGGCAGGAGCTGGCAGTGGTGTCTGACACAAAGGGCACCACCACCGACCCGGTGAAGAAGGCCATGGAGCTGCTGCCTCTGGGCGCTGTGGTCATCATCGACACCCCCGGTCTGGATGACGAGGGCGCTCTGGGGGAGCAGCGGGTGCGCAAGGCCAGAGAGATGCTCCGCCGCACGGATCTGGCCGTGCTGGTGGTGGACGCCCTGCAGGGCATGGGGGAGGCAGACAGGGCGCTGGAGGCGCTGCTGCGGGAGAGACGGCTGCCCTACCTCATCGCCTTCAACAAGGCTGACCTGCTCTCTGAGGCTCCCCCGCTGGAGGAAAACGCCCTGTATGTCAGCGCCAAAACCGGGGCAGGCATTCCGGCGCTGAAGGAGCGTCTGGGGGGCTTTGCGGGCGCTGTCCGGGAGGTGCGGCCTATCGTCTCCGACCTGCTCTCGCCGGGGGATACCGCCGTGCTGGTGATTCCCATTGACGAATCCGCCCCCAAGGGACGGCTGATTCTCCCCCAGCAGCAGACCATCCGTGACCTGCTGGACGCCCACTGCTCCATGGCAGTCTGCCAGCCTCAGGAGCTGCCGGGCTGTCTCGCCGGGCTGAAGGAGCCCCCCGGCATGGTCATCTGTGACTCTCAGGTGTTCGGAAAAATCGCCCCGCTGGTGCCGGAGCACATTCCCCTCACCTCCTTCTCTATCCTCTTCGCCCGATACAAGGGCAGCCTGCTGCAGCAGGTGGAGGGAGCGGCGAAGCTGTCCCGGCTGCGGGACGGGGACAGGGTGCTGGTGTGTGAGGGCTGCACCCACCACCGCCAGTGCAACGACATTGGCTCGGTAAAGCTCCCCGGCTGGATTCGCGCCTTCTCCGGGGCGGAGCCGGAATTTACCTTCACCTCCGGGGGCACCTTCCCGGACGACCTCTCCCCCTATGCCCTTGTGGTTCACTGCGGCGGGTGTATGCTCAACGCTCAGGAGATGCAGCACCGCTCCGCTCAGGCGGCAAAGGCCGGGGTGCCCATGGTGAACTACGGCGTGGCCATTGCCCAGATGCACGGCATCCTACGGCGCAGCCTCACCCTCTTCCCTGACGCTTTGGCGCTGCTCTGAATATCTGCCAAAACCGCCCGCTGCGAGAGCCGTTCCGGCTCCTGCGGCGGGCTGCCTCTTGCATTTCTCCGGGAAAGGTCTATAATACTCCCTGCTGACAGAAAACGAAGAGACAACCCCCTATTTCAGCAAATTGTTTATGAAAGGTTGCGAGTATTCCATGCCTGTGCTGTTATCCACCTCTGTCGCCCTGTTCTCCGGGTTGATGATGACCCGTCTGTTCAAGGTGCTGCACCTGAAATTCCCTGACGTGACCGCCTTTCTCATTGCGGGCGTACTCATCGGCCCCTGCTGTCTGGGGCGCATCGGCATTCCCGGCATTGGCTTTGCCTCCATGGAGGAGCTGAACCGGGTGAACATTCTCTCCACCGTGGCGCTGGGCTTTATCGCCTTCGACATCGGCAACGAGTTCCGGCTGGGACAGTTGAAAAAGACGGGCAAGACCGCCACGATCATCGGCATCATTCAGGCCGTGATGGCCACGGCGCTGGTGGACATTGCCCTGATCTCCCTGCATTTCGTGCTGGGAGATGAGATTCTCCCCCTGCCCGCCGCCATTGTGCTGGGTGCAATCGCCTCTGCCACTGCCCCCGCCGCAACGCTGATGGTGGTGCGCCAGTATAAGGCGAAGGGGCCTCTCACCGACCTGCTGCTCCCCATTGTGGCACTGGATGACGCTGTGGGTCTTGTGGTCTTTGCCGTGAGCTTCGGCGTGGCAGAGGCCATTGAGGGGGGCAGCCTGAACGTGGTGTCCGTGATTGTGAACCCCCTGCTGGAGATTATCGGCTCTCTGGTGCTGGGCTCCATCATGGGCGCACTGCTGACGCTGGTGGAGAAGCTGTTCTACTCCAACTCCAACCGGGTCTGCCTCACCATCTCCTTTGTCTTTCTCACCATCTCCCTTGCCAGCGTGGAGATTCCTCTGGGGGGCGGCGTGGAGCTGTCCTTCTCCTCCCTGCTGGTGTGCATGATGCTGGGAACCATGTTCTGCAACCTGTGCGAATACTCCACCGACATTATGTCCCGCTCCTCCAAGTGGACCTCCCCCCTGTACCCGGTGTTCTTTGTCATCTCCGGTGCAGAGCTGGATCTGACAGTGTTCCGGTATCCCCTGATTATTGTGGTGGGCGTGGTCTACATTCTGGTGCGCTGCGTGGGCAAGTACACCGGCGCACGGCTCAGCAGCACCATGATGCACTGCAGCGGCACGGTACGGAAGTATCTGGGTGTCACCCTGTTCCCTCAGGCCGGTGTCGCTCTGGGCATGGTGGTTTCGGCGCAGGCGCTGGGTGAGGAGACGGGCGGACTGATTCGCAATATCATCCTCTTCAGCGTGCTGGTCTATGAGCTGGCAGGCCCGCTGATGACCAAGATGGCGCTGCAAAAGGCGGGAGAGATCTCTGCCAAGGCCTCGGACGAAAAACAGAGAGCCAGATTCCCCAGAAAGGAACCGGTTTCCAAATAGATTCCCAAGACGCACAACCCCGGCGGCATCCGTTGCGATACCGCCGGGGTTTGTTTTGTCTGTCCTTGTGTTATTGCTTCAGCAGCGGCTCTGCCAGATTCCGTCTGAACCACGCCACCAGCGGCCCGGTAAAGAAGGCGGAGATCAGCGTGCCAATGCCCACCACAGCGCCGCAGGCAAAGCCGATGGCCACGCAGATCACGTCCGTGGCAATGCGGATATACTGGAAGGGGATGACATGTCCCGCCACGGCCAGCTTTTTGTCGCTGAGGGAGAGGGCAATGGTGTCGTAGGTGGACACGCCCAGATCAGAGGTGTAGTACAGCGCCGCCGCCACTGCCCCCAGCACCACGCCGATGGCCAGCAGTACCAGACGCATTCCCACGCCGGGGGCGCTCACCAGCGCATCAATGCAGCTCTTGGAAAACGTCACCAGATACCCCAGCAGAAACAGGTTGATAAAGGTGGCAATGCCGATATAGTGTCTGTCCAGCAGCACATCCACCACCAGCAGCGCCAGATTCAGCAGCATATAAAACAGCCCGTAGCTCATGCCCGGCGCAAGGCTCCAAAGCCCCGTGGCAAAGCACTGGAAGGGGTCAACCCCAAACACAGACGCCTGAAAAAAACCTACCGCCACGCCGGAGAGCGCCACGCCCACCGTGGTCATGGCAAGTCTCCGGCCAAATTGCTCCGGCAGCTTCATCCGTTCTCCTCCTTCACGGCTCACATGCCCAGTTTTTTCATCTCTTCCAGTATCTCCGCCTCGCTCTTTTCAGAGCCGGCGGATGCTCCGTCCTCATCTTCCACCACGGCATTTGCCGGGAGGCGGTTCCCCTCCCTGTCCAGAATGAAGTCCCCGCAGGCATCCACCAGCGGCAAAAAGGGCACAAACTCCGGCAGCAGCAGCCTCGCCCCCAGCATGGCAATGGCGCCAAAGCCGAAGAGCGTCCACAAAAAGGCGTAAAGGGGCTGGTAGGTGAGATCGGTATAGGTGAGATACAGGGGGAAGACATTGAAAAACAGCAGGATCACCGCCTTCCACGGCTTTTTCAGGGCAAAGAACAGCCCGTTTCTCACCAGATGGGGCAGCGTATCCGAGAACGCCGCCATGGTGGGTGCGAGGTACACCCCGGCCAAAACCACCAGCGTCAGCACCCCAAACAGGGGATAGCGGAACAGGGCAATGAAGCCCCCCGCCTGCTCGCAGACACGCAGATCCACCACAGCAAAGGCAATCAGGGCGAGAAACGCCAGCCACGCCAGCGTGGCCTGTTTGAAGTTGGAGCGAAAGCCCGCCCAGAACTGCCTGAAGGGGTTCAGCACCCCGTCCCCCCGGAGGGTTTTCAGCATAACGTGATACAGCGCCACGAAGGCGGCGCCGGTGGTCACCACCGGCAGGCTGAACAGCACAAACATCAGGTTCGCCCCGATGATGATGCCCCAGCGGGTCATGAGCCGCCCGAAGCTGCTCTCATTGCTGAGAAATCCGCTGAGCAATTCACGCATGAGCCTGCTCCTCCTGACAGATATAGTCCAAAAACGCCTCCACGGCCTCCAGATGCCGGGAAAACGCACCGATACCAAGGGCGCAGCCCTCTTCCTCCGGGTAGATGTGATACTCCGTCATCAGGATACTGTCACTGATGTCGATACCGATCGGGACAGGCTGGGTGCTGTACTCCGTGTCGATGGGCAGGGCGTAAATCAGCCTGTCCCCGTATTTCTCCCGCAGGGAGGCGCACTCCTCCCGGTTCCAGTCCAGAAGCCGTCCGGTTTTGCCGAACTCCTCCAGCGCTTCGGGAGTCATGGTGGCGGCGTCCAGAATCCCGGAGTCGATAAATCCCACGAAAATCTGATAGTAGGTGTTGCCGCTGGCATGGTTGTCGGCATAGTCAAACCACGCCTCGTTGTTGAAGGTCACGCCTGCTTCCCTCAGGTCATACCCGGTTTTCTCCACATAGCCCTGCCACAGCCGGGAGCCGTCCCCCACCTCTGCCCTTGTGTTCACAAAGGAGAGATAGAGCCAGTGCTCACCTACGTTGTGGCGGTACTGATGCACAGAGAAGATGACCAGCGATACCAGACAGACTGCGCCAATGATCCACAGCTTATAATACTGCCAGATATACTCCGCCGCCGCCTTTGGGGACAATCGCCCTATTTTTTCCCGCTCCCTGCGAAGCCATTGCTGCAGTGCGCTCATGCCTGCTCCCGCACGAAATGAATCTGTTCGGCGGGATAGTCGCCGCTCATCAGGGGGAAGGTGAAGCCGCCGTACATCAGGGCAGCGCCGGAATAGCGGCTGCCGTCGTTGTCCAGCACATAGACCGCCTCCGGGTCAAGCCCCTTCAGCCGGATATGGATGAGCAGGGAGTTAGGCTGGGGAGAATTGACCACCATATTCACCAGCGTCTCGCTGCCGTCTCTTGCCACAAACTGCCATGCAGTGTAGAAGCTGCCCTCCTCCAAGTCGGTGAGGCGGTAGTATTCCCCGTCCTGAATCAGCCAGTAGTACCGCTTGAAGTCGGCAATCTGGGTGCGAATCTCCTCTTTGTCCTGCGCTGAGAGCTTATTCAGATCCAGCTCATAGCCGAAGGTGCCGGACATGGCCACAACGCCTCTGGTCTTCAGGGGGGTGGTGCGCCCGGTCTGGTGGTTGGGCGAGGCGGAGACATGGGCGCCCATGGTGGAGACGGGATAGCCGAAGGAGGAGCCGTACTGAATCTTAATCCGCTCGATGGGGTCGGTGTCGTCACTGAGCCAGATCTGGGGAGAGTAGGAGAGAATCGCCGGGTCAAACCGCCCGCCGCCCCCGGCGCAGCCCTCGAAGAGCACCTCCGGGAAGGCAGAGGTGAGCCGGTTCATCAGCTCGTACACCCCCAGCACATACCGGTGGCTGATCTCCCCCTGACGCTCTCTGGGGGCGCCGTGGGAGTACACGTCGGAGATGGGGCGGTTCATGTCCCATTTGATATACTCGATATGGCTCTCCCGGAGCAGCTTGGAGATGGACTCATAGAGATAGTCCACCACGTCCTTCCGGGACATGTCCAGAACAAGCTGGTTGCGCCCGGTCATGGGGCTGCGGTGGGGGGCGGCAAAGGCCCAGTCCGGATGCTCACGGTAGAGCTGGGAGTTCTCGTTCACCATCTCCGGCTCAATCCACAGCCCGAACTTCATCCCCAGCCGGTTCACCTCGTCGGCAAGGCCGGTGAGGCCGTGGGGCAGCTTTTCCGTGTTCACGAACCAGTCGCCCAGTCCGGCGTTGTCATCGTTGCGGCTGCCGAACCAGCCGTCGTCCAGCACAAACAGCTCAATGCCCAGCTCCGCTGCCTGTCTGGCAAGGTGGAGAATCTTCTCCTCGTTGAAGTCGAAATAGGTTGCCTCCCAGTTGTTAATCAGCACCGGGCGCTGCGCCAGCTTGTACTTGCCCCGGCACACGTTGTGGCGGATCAGGTCATGGTAGTTGTGGCTCAGCTTGGTAAAGCCCTGTGAGGAGAAGGAGAGGATCACCTCCGGGGTGTGGAAGCTCTCCCCGGTGGACAGCTTCCAGCGGAACTGTGCGTCGTGGATGCCCATGCACACCCGCACGTTTTCCAGCTGATCCACCTCAATCTCCGTCTTATGGTTGCCGGAGTACATGAACATCAGCCCGAAGCAGTCCCCGTGGTCCTCGTCCGCACGGTGGTCGCAGAGGATGACGAAGGGGTTATGGTGGTGGCTGGTCATGCCCCGCTTGGAGGCGATGGTCTGGATGGAGTGAATCAGGGGGCTGCGCTCCACCTGCCGCTCCAGACAGTGCCTGCCGTGGAAGTGAACCAGATCCCACTTGCCGAAGGGCATATCCAGACAGATGGAGTCCGCCTTCAGCAGCGTGACCTCCTCCTGACCGTTGTTGACAATCTCGGCGCAGCGGGTAATCACGTCCGTAGAGGGGAATACGCCGTAATACAGCTTCACCGTGAGCTTTGTCACCGGGTCCTGCATGGTAATCACCAGCGTCTCCGCCTCGCCCCTGTCGTCGTAGACGGTGGGCATACCGGGGATGGTATACTTTCCGGGCATTATCTCATGGGAGAGATAGCGGAAGTCTGCGGCATAGCTGCCGTCGCCGTTGGTGACGGCGATGGAATTGATGCGGTAGTCCCCCACGCCGAAGGAGGTGTACTCCTGGGGGAAGGTATCCAGAGAGAAGGTGCGGTTGTTGCGCAGGACATATGGGTTTCCGGAGAAGCCCCGGTCTGCGTTCACATGGAGATAGGACATCTCCGCAGCGTCGATTCTTCTCCCGTAGTACAGGTGGTGCAGAAAGCCGTTGCCGTCAATCTGCATTTGATAGCTGGTGTTCTCCGTCTCAATGGTCAGCAGCTTGCGCTCACGCTGATAGATGATACTCATCGCAGATGCTCCCTTTCTTTAGTTGCTCTCGTCCTCCGGCTCCTCTCCGGGTACTGTCTCCCCGGCGGAGCCAGACTTACTGCTCTGGTTGCGGAATTTTCTGGGGCTGACCCCGTAAAAGCGCTTAAACACCTTGGAAAAGGTGAGGGGGTTGTCATAGCCCACCTCTCTGGAGACCTCCTGAATGGGCAGGTCAGTCTCCAGCAACAGGCGGTTGCTGTGCTTGAGCCTGCACTGAAGCAGGTACTCCTGCGGGGAAATGCCCATCTTCTTTTTGAAGATGCTGGTGAGATAGCTTCTGTGGATGCCGATATAACCCGCCACATCCGTAATTTTTGCGGTGGCATAGTTCTCGTTGATAAAGTCCACAGCGTACTGCACATAGATGTCCGGGGCATACTCATGCCGGTGGGGCTCTCCCTGTTCCGCCTCGGAGTTGGACTGCACCGCAAGGCTGATATACTCCAGCAGCAGTCCCAGCCGCATCAGGTCGTTTGCCTGGGTCATCTCCGGCTGGTCCAGCACCCGCCTGCAAAGGGCATAGAAGCGCTGGGGCTCCATATTGCAGTTTCTGGTGTAGACCCCCTCCCGGAAGCCTGCGCTGTCCATAAAGCCTCTGGCCATGGTGCCGTCAAAGGTCATCCAGCAGTAGCTCCACGGATCCTCCCGGTCTGCCCGGTACCACACCGGCTCTCCCGGCTTTGTGACAAACATCTGGCCGAAGTGCAGCTCCTGCTCCCCGTCCTTGGTACACAGCACGCCCTTTCCCGAAAGAATGACGTGTACATGCCAGCCCGGACGCTCCACCTTCACCCGGAAGGTGTACCCCGGCAGGCAGTTCTCTATCCCGCACAGCAGAAGGTAAATCTCCTCCGTCATTCTCTGGTGGAAGGACAGGCAGCGGTATTTTTTGGATAACTGCTGCTGCGGCTTCTCTCCCAAAAAGACCTCCAACGCTCTCACGCTCCTCTCTCCTCCCGGTTCAGTCCAACGGGCACGATCTCCTCCGGAGATTCTGCACATTGGAGCGAGTCGGAAACGGTGTCCCAAAAAACGGCCAGAGGCACACTCAAGACACCTCTGGCCGATGGTTGCGCACTCCGGCTCAGAATTACAGCTTTCCGCCGGAAGTGGCAATGCCTTCCACGAACTGCTTCTGGAAGATCACATAGATGACGACCATGGGAATGACCGCCAGCACGGCAGCAGCCATCATCTGGGGATAGTTGCTGGAATACTGACCCTGTGCCTTGGCAAGACCGGCGGCCAGCGTGGTGGTCTCAACGCTGGAGCACACGATCATGGGCCACATCAGATCCTTGAAGGCGAACAGGGCGGTGAAGATACCCAGAGACACCATAGAGGAACGGGTCAGGGGCATCATGATGAGCAGGAACTTCTGGCCGATGTTGCACCCGTCAATGCCCGCCGCCTCCTCCAAATCCTTGGGAAGACCCTGATAGCCGGTTTTCAGCAGATAGGTGCCGAAGGCGGTGACAATACCGGGGAAGACCAGACCGGCGGTGGTGTTCAGCCAGCCCAGCTTGGAGACCATCAGGTACTGGGGGATGATGAAGATCTGGGAGGGAATCATCATCTGAATCAGCACCAGAGAGAACATCAGGTTCTTGCCGGGGAACCTGAGCCGTCCGAAGGCATAGCCTGCCATGGTAGCGGTGAGGCAGGCGCAGACCACACGGAAGAAAATCATCAGCAGGGTGTTCTTATACAGCACCACAAAGTTGTAGCTCTTCCAGACCTCGCCGAAGGTCTCCCAGTGCCAGCCGTTGCTGGGGAAGATGTAGAAGGGGTCAACAGAGATGGACTCCTGATTCGTCTTCAGGGCGGTGAGAATCATCCATGCGAAGGGAACCAGCATAATAAATGCCATGACCGTCAGGATGATGTACATAACCACCTTGCTTGCTCTCGCTCTTGCGCGTGCGCTTTCCATAGATCAGCTCCCCCTTTCTCAGTTGTAGAACACGAGCTTCTTCTCCGCCCTCTGCATAATGACGGTGATGACCATGATGAAGGCCACCAGAATCATGACGATTGCGGCGCCGTAGCCCTTGTTGCCCTGGTCAAAGGCGTACTTATAGAAGACATAGACGATGGACTGCACGTTGGGCAGAGCGCCGCTGGTCTTGTCGATGACCATGAACATCAGATCGAACACGGTGAGTGCGCCGATCACACGGGTCTGGACGATGAAGAAGGTGGTGGGGCTGAGCAGCGGCACGGTGATGTGGAAGAACTGGCGGATGCCGGTGGCGCCGTCGATCATGGCCGCCTCATAGTAGTCAAAGGGAATCTCCTGCAAACCGGAGATGAACAGCACCATATTGTAGCCGATGATGGACCACACGCCGATGATGCCCACGGAGATCCATGCCACCTTGGGGTCGGAGGTCCAGCCGATATTGGTGTGGAGCAGGTTGTTGAACAGGCCGAACTGCTGGTTGTACAGCCACTTCCAGACCATTGCCACAGCCGCAGGGGCGCAGACCATGGGCAGGAAGAAGATGGTACGATAGGCAGAGGTACCCTTCAGCTTTTTGTTCAGGAACACGGCCAGCACCAGTGCGATGATAACGCCGAAGGGTACCTCCACCAGTGCGTATTTAACGGTATTCCAAAGGGACTGCAGGGTTTCAGGGGTTGCGAATGCCTTCTGGTAGTTGGCCAGACCCACAAAGGTATTGCCCTTGCCGAAGTCGCCGGTCTTGCAGAAGGACTGGTAGACGGTGTTGAACACGGGGTAGAAGTTCAAAACAATCAGGCCCAGCATGGTAGGGAGAATAAACGCCCATGCCCAGATCGCTTCGTTTTTCGCCGCCGCTGACATCTTGCTCTTTTTCAATGCGCTCCCTCCTATTCTTTTCTTTTTTCTGAACGGACAGGCGGGCCAACCGCGAACAGTCGGCCCGCCTGCATTGCCTATGGATTTACAGCGGATTCAAAGAGAGAATCAGTTGCCCTCGGCGATGGCGTTGCGGATCATCGCTGCCACGTTGTCGCAGGCAGTGCTCATCAGCTCGGGGTTGGAGGGGTCAGCGAAGGCAGGCTGGAAGCCCTCGGTGGACTTCATGGGCGTCTGCCACACGCCGGAGTTACGGGTGCCGGGACGGGCTTCCAGAGTGCCCTCGGTCTCCACCTTGATGAAAGCGGACACGTCCATGCCGGGGAAGGCATTGGCGAAGTCCTCGGAGATGCCGGGGATGCCTGCCATGGTCACGCCCAGAGCGGCCTGCTTCTTCTGAGCCTCTTCGGAGCAGAGATACTTAATCAGGCTCCATGCAGCGTCGGGGTTGCTGGTGTTGGCAGCGGCTGCCCAGCCCAGACCGTTGTACTGGGTGGAGCGCTCCTCGGGCTGGCACTGGCCGTCGCCGTTGACATCGGCATAGGGGATCATGGCCCATGCGTAGTCGGCGGAGTTCTCGGCGGTGTAGAAGTTGTTAATCATCCAGGAGCCCTGGGTAATCATAGCCACCTTGCCGGACTGGAACAGGGAGTCGGTGCCGGACTCGGCAACCACGCTCTGAGGCACGGCGCAGGTGAGCATCTTGCGGACCATCTCCATGGCGGCCTTTGCCTCAGGACCGTCGATGGCAGTGTCGGTCTTTTCCTTGTTGACCACGTTTCCGCCGTAGGAGTAGATGTAGTTGTACCAGCCGTCCTGATCGTTGGAGGTGTTCAGGGCATAGCCATAGGTGCCGTCAGGAGTGGCCTCGGTGATGGCCTTGGCAGCCTCATACATATCCTCATAGGTCCAGTCGTCGGTGGGATAGGCAACGCCGGCCTGGTCGAACAGCGCCTTGTTGTACAGCAGGGCGATGGTGTCGTGATCCTTGGGCAGGGCATAGATGTTGCCGTCGGAGCGGGTGTAGATGGCGGCAATGTCGGGATAGTACATGTTCATATCCACGCCGTCATTGGCGATGTACTGGGTCAGATCCAGCAGAATGTCGTTCTCCATGTAGATCTGAGCATAGTCGGAGTGCATCCAGAACACATCAGGCAGCGTGCCGCCGGAAGCGCCGGACTCCAGCAGGGTCCAGTAGTTGTCCCAGTCAATGACCTCGACCTTGACGGGAACGCCGCTCTCAGCGGTCCAATCGTCGCAGATCTCCTGAATGCCGGCCTGCTGGTTGGCATCCCAGATGTTGATGGTCAGGCTGCCGCCTGCGGACGCAGTGTCAGCGGGAGCGGCATCGTCAGCGGGAGCGGTGTCGGTAGAAGCGGTGTCGCCGGCGGGAGCTGCGTCACCGGAGCCGGAGCTGCTGCCGCCGCCGCAGGCTGCCAGAGACAGCACCATGACCAGCGCCAGAAGCAGAGCGATCAGTTTCTTCTGTTTCATGTTGGTTCCTCCTTCAATTCTGTGGGCGCCGGGGAAGTCCGGCTGCCATGTTGGAATCATTCTACTACCGCATGGCATAATGTTGAATAGAAGAATGTATTTTTCACATGGCAAAATGTCTTTTGATAATCCTTTTTCCGCTTTTTCAACTCAGACAAAAAGAAGTCCTTTTTGTCCCCTTCCCTTCGTCAATTTGCCGTGTGTTCCTCATTTTTTCAGTGCTTTAGCGAAGATATTCTCTGAGATTCTCCGGTTATTTCATTATTTTTTATGAAATCGTTCATCATTTGTTTCCATTCCTCCGGGGGTTCACCTGACATTTCGCCCATTTTACCTCACATTAAGCATGGTTGTGCTCACATTATCCTATGTTATCACCTGACAAAAAGAAGTATTCTTTCAGCAGGAACACTTGGCGGAAATGCCAAAAACCAAACTGTACTGACGGAGGGTTTGCAATATGACGATTCTGGTCACAGGCGGCGCCGGATTTATCGGCTCCCACACCTGCATTGAGCTGGTCAAGGCGGGCTATGATATTGTAGTAGCAGACAATTTTGTGAACTCCTGCATGGAGGCTGTCATCCGCACCCGGAGGCTGTGCGGCGTGGAGTTTCCCTTTGAGGAGATTGATTTCACGGACTACGAGGCCACCGACCGGCTCTTTGACAAGTATCACATCGACGCTGTCATCCACTTTGCCGGTCTGAAGGCGGTGGGCGAGAGCACGAAGATTCCCATTGAGTATTACAGGAACAATCTGGACTCCGCCCTGAGCCTGCTGTGCGCCATGAAGAAGCACGGCGTGCATAACTTTATCTTCTCCTCCTCCGCCACGGTTTACGGCGCTGATGCTCCGGTGCCCTGCAACGAGGCGTCTCCCGTCTCCCGGATCACCGCCTCCCCCTACGGCAACACCAAGCTGATGATCGAGTATATTTTAAAGGATACCGTCAAGGCGATACCCGGCTTCAACGCCGTACTGCTGCGCTACTTCAACCCGGTGGGCGCCCATGAGAGCGGCGAGATCGGCGAGGATCCCACGGGTATCCCCAACAACCTGATGCCCTATGTGGCGAAGGTGGCCGTGGGCAAGCTGGACATGATCCACATCTTCGGCAACGACTACGACACGCCTGACGGCACCTGCCTGCGGGACTATATCCATGTGACG
>CAJOOV010000032.1 GCA_905236265.1 uncultured Oscillospiraceae bacterium
ATCTCCATTGATATTGACGGCGTGATCAATGTGTTCGAGGAGATGGACTATCCCGGAGCGTACAACGTCATCACCGGAATGGACGATGCCCCTCAGGGCATGGTTCACGGCGTGGGCATCCACTGCGAGACGCTGGAGGAGGCCGCCGCCCTCACCAGAGAGCTGAATGACAAATACGGCGATTACCTCAACGCCTTCCAGAATGTCATTGAGGTGGACATCGCCCCCAAGGGTACCAGCAAGGGCGAGGCGGTCTCCGTCATCCGCAGGTATTACGGGGACTGCAAGGTATATGCCATCGGTGATTCCATGAACGATTTGCCCCTGCTGGAGGCGGCGGATGTGTCCTACACCTTCCACTATGCCCCTGAGGAGGTACAGCGCAAGGCCACAAAGGTAGTGGATACCATCGTGGACGCCCTGCAGGACTCCATGGACGATGCGCTGTGATGTGAGGGGACTGCGCTAAGCGACCGGGGGAGTCCCCTGAAGAAGACAAGAAGTGCGTATTTTCAGTGCCGAAAGCTGAAAATACGCACTTTTGTGGTCTTCACAATCACTCCGGCTGACAGCCGTCCACCATGCGAAGCAGCAGAAACGCCATGGCCAGCTCCGCATCCTGCCAGATGCGGGTGGCGTGGGGCTCGGGACAGAAAATGAGAACTGCCTCCTTTGCCTGCGCCAGAAGGGCGGTATCAAAGCCTATGCCGACCAGCAGGCGGTGCAGCTCCGGAAGGGTTTGCTGGAAATGGGCAGCGCTTTTGGGGGCAAAAACCTCCTCCGGCAGGGTGACAGCACACTCCAGCCGCCCCAGCTCCTGCCCGTTGTCTGTGTCCAGCAGCCTCCCGTTTTTGTCCAGCAGCAGCAGACGGAAGAGGTGAAAGCTCTCCCGCAGGGGGAGGAAGGACTGGTGCAGGCGCTGGACGAGGGTGCCGGGGGCGTCAAAGCCTTGGGTCATGCCCCGGACGGTATCGTAGAGGCTGCAGTGGGTGAGGGTGGTGATCTGAAGGTGGGCGTGCTTTTCCGGGACATAGAGGATAAAGCAGTTGCGCCCCTTGGTCTTGCCCCGGTACAGCGCCTTGTCCGCAAGGGAAAACAGCGAGTCGAAATCCCCCGCATCCTTTGGGAAGCAGGCACAGCCCACGGTGGCGGTGATGGTGAGGGAAACGCTGTCCAGATAGTATTCCCGGCGGAACACGCCCCCGTCAAACAGGGAATCGAAGAAGTCGTGGAGGGGCTGGTAGGCTGCATTTTTGTGGTACAGAATCAGAAACTCGTCCCCGCCGTACCTGCCCACAATGCCGTCACTGCCCACGAAGGACTGCAGCAGCATCCCTACCTGAGCCAGCACCTCGTCCCCCACATGGTGGCCGTAGCCGTCATTCACCGCCTTAAAGTTGTCCAGATCCACAATAGCAAGGGCAAAGGGAGTCCCACGGGCGATCATGTCCCTTGTCAGCCGTAGAATCCATGGCCGGGAGATCAGCCCGGTGAGGGAGTCCAGCATCATCTCCGGGCGTATGGTCTCCAGAGCGGTCTTGAAATAGGGGTAGGCGGACATCTCGTTGATCGTATACATGATTCTGACCTCCTGTCAGGGAGAAGGGGCTTTACAAGCCGGAGGGGTTTCGCTACAATGAGGGACAATCAAACGGAATAGGGAGGGGAGCGCTGTGGCGGTGGATTTCACCAGAGGCAGGGTGACAGGGCAATTGATCCGCTTTACGGTTCCGCTGGTTCTGGGCAATCTGTTTCAGCTTTTGTACAATGCGGCAGACAGCGTGATCGTGGGGCGTTATGTGGGTAAGGAGGCGCTGGCCGCCGTGGGAACCTCCAATCCCCTGATGACCCTTGCCATTCTGTTTTTCAACGGCATCACGCTGGGAGCGGGGGTGCTCATCGGCACCCACTATGGGGCGGGGGACATGAAGACCCTCCGCCGCCAGATCAGCACCACCCTTCTGGGGGGCAGCGCCTTTGCCCTGCTCATGTCGGCGGCGTTTATCCTTACCGCCCGTCCCCTGTTTCTCCTGCTGCGGGTGGATGAGGCTGTGCTGGAGCTGTCAGTGGACTATTTGCGCATCATCTTCTGCGGACTGGTGTTTACCTACCTGTATAACTGTCTGGCCAGCGTCCTCCGTGCCCTTGGAGACAGCACCGGCCCGCTGATTTTTCTGATGATCAGCGCCGTGGTCAACATTGGGGGCGACCTGTTGTTTGTCGGGGTGCTGGCCATGGGGGTGAGAGGGGCAGCCATCTCCACGGTGCTGTGCGAGGCTCTGAGCTGCCTTTTATGTATGGCCTACATCCGGCTGCGGGTGCCGCTGCTCCGGCTGGGGCGGGATTGGCTGGTGTTTGACAAAACGCTGTTTCGCAAGACGGTCTCCTATGGCTGGACCTCCGCCATGCAGCAGGCGACGGTGCAGCTTGGAAAGATCGGGATTCAGGCGGTTGTGAACACCATGGGCGTGAGCGTGATGGCCGCCTTCACCATTGTCAACCGGATCGACGATTTTGCCTACACCCCCCAGCAGAACATCGGCCACGCCATGACCTCCTTTATGGCAATCAACCGGGGCGCAGGACAGCGGGAGCGGATGCAGGAGGGATTCCGCCGGGGCATGGCCATTGAGCTGGTCTATGCCGCCGGGGTATGCGCCGTGTGCCTGCTGCTTGCAAGGCCGCTGGTATCCCTGTCCGCCTGGGATGAGACAGTGATTGCCCACGGTGTGTCCTATCTCCGCCTGATTGCCCCCATGTACTTCCTGCCCGCCCTCACCAACGGCATACAGGGCTTTTTCCGGGGCATGGGAGAGCTGCGGGTGACGCTGCTCAGCAGCCTGACCAATATGGGCGTGCGGTTGGCTGCGGCGGCGGTGCTGGTATTTGCGCTGGGGCTGCAGATGGAGGCGCTGCCCCTGTCTTATCTGGCGGGCTGGCTGGGAATGCTGGCGGTGGAGACGCCGCTGCTGCTTCACAGCCTGAGACAGATGAGAGAGGATACATTATAATATAGCCGTTTCAGACTGCAGACAGAGTCCATCGGACTTTGTCTGCGATTTCCGGGCTGCCCCCTTGGGGCAGTCCTTTTTTACGTCCGGTTTACCCAGTCCACCCGGCCCTCCTGCGCAGGAGCTTCATAGAACCGGGCAGTGAGATCCCGGCGGGTATCGTTCCACGGGTCAAAACCGGCGGGGGAGATGTGCCCGGCATAGGTGCAGTCCTGAAAGCGGCACATGCCGTAGTCCCGCCATGGCCGGGCGAGAAAGACACTGCCCTGGGGAACCGTGTCCTCGCAGGTAAAGGCACAGTTACGGAAGAGAAAACCCTCCTGCTGCCTCAGCTCGTGGGCGGGGGCGGCGGCGTAGCCCGTCTCCCTCACATCATAAACCGAGCGGATCTCACACCGGTCAAACACCGCCTCCCCGCAGCCGAAGATAAAATCCACCGTACCTTCAATGAGACAGTCCTCAAAGCGCTGGCGGCAGGGCTTGCTCCGGCGCAGCTCCTGAGGGAGAAAATGCTCATAGCGCCGGATGAGATCGTCCGGCAGGGGGCCGAGGAACAGGGTGTCCTGCGTGGAGGAGAGGGTGCAGCGGCGCATGGTGAAGCCGTCAGCATAGACCGTGAGGGCGACCTCCTGTCCCTTCGTCTCCGGATGACCGGAGGAGTTGATGATGCTGAGATCCTCCATGGTCACGCCGTCGGCGCACACGGCCATGGTCCATGTGCGGAAGGTGTTGTATTCCACGCCGAAGGCATCCTTTTTCAGGGCGTAGTCGTCATAGATGATGCGGGTTTTCCCGGCTCCGGCTCCCCGCAGCGTGATGGAAGGGGTGCGAATCACTGTCTTACAGCGAAATGTCCCCTCGCCCAGTGTGATTACCTGTCCCGCACGGGCAGCGTCAAAAACCGCCTGCAAATCAGCTTCCGGAGAGATCACAGCCATACCCCCTGAATAAATCTTTTTTCCTTTAGAGGCGGGGGACGCAACGGATACGCTTTCGTTCCCGATGCCTCTGGCTGTATTATAGCGGCATTTTTCCTAAAGTGCAAAGCGAAAGGGAAAGTTTGTCCGTTTTGTGCATAAAACGTTTTATTTTGTCCATGTACTTTTGAATAGCATTTCACTATAATCTTTTTAATGATTGTAGTCGGAAAGTGGCTCTCCTGAGGACAGATTACTGTGATAAGTCTACCATACAGAGACTGTAGGGGGAACACAGCCCCAGAGACGGCGGGAGCGTCCTTTTTGACAGGCTTGTTCCGGCGAATACACCATAAAACGCCGGGCGTTTTTTTCCAAATTGTACAGCAGGCAGGCAGAACAAGGGGCGGAGGAAATGAAGCGACAGCGCAGCTTTGAGGAATACCGGGCAATTGACCTGACACTGTGGGCGGTGATGCTTGCGGTCTTTGAGTTTGTCATTGTCATGGCGGCGCGCTTCTGGTTTCCCGGCCAGCCCTTCACTGTCTCACTGGCGGGAGCCATTACGGCGATTGTCTATATGAGATGGAGCTGGTGGGGCGGCATCCACGCCCTTTTGTCAGCGGTTATCTTCTGCTTTTTCTCAGGGGGGACGCCCCGGCAGTTTGTGATTTACTGTCTGGGCAACCTGCTCTCTCTGGCAGCGGTTCTTCTTTTGGAGCGGATAGGGAAGGAACGGGTGCGAACCGGTTACCTGTCTCTGGTGTTCCCACTGCTGGTGCTGGTGCTGATGCAGACAGGCAGGGCGCTTGCGGCGCTGCTGCTGGGAGCGGCACCGGCCGGAGTGATTGACTTTTATACCACGGACAGTCTCTCACTCCTCTTTACTTTCGTGATCATCTGGATGGCCAAAAGGCTGGACGGCATCTATGAAGATCAAAAACATTACCTGCTGCGCATTCATGCGAAGGAGGAACAAAAAGGAGGTCAAATATGAAAGCTAAGGCGGCGGATTTTCTCGTCTACGACAAGGAAAAAGGCGTGTATCGAGTGGATCCGGAGCAAGCGGTAAGAGATGATGTGGAGAAGCATTACTGGCGGCATGTGGGGCAGACGGTGGTTAAGGACTGGCGGCTCTACCTGATGCTGGTGCCCATGCTTCTGGTCTTCCTGTTTTGGCGCTACTTTCCCATGTATGAGCTGCTGGGGTGCTTCAAGGTGTCGGACAATGTCCTGCCTGTATCGGAGCAGTTGTTCTCCGGCTTCTCCTACTTCAAGCGGCTGCTCTTTGCGGGAGACGGCCTTTCCACTGATTTCTGGAGGGCACTGCGCAATACCTTCCTGCTGAGCTTCTACGGACTCTGCTTCGGTTTCCCCATGCCTATCATTCTGGCTCTGTTTTTCAACGAGGTTCGTTCCAACGCAGCCAGAAGCGTGTATCAGGTGCTCACCTACCTGCCGAAGTTCATGTCAACCGTCGTCATGACTTCGCTGGTGACCATGCTGGTCAAGCAGGGCTCCCTGACCACCGGTATGGGTATCGTCAGTCAGTTCCTGTCCAACATCGGGGCGATCAGCCCGGAGGTTGCCAATGCGGGACTGCTGAACATTCCGTCCTTCTTCCGGTCCATCTACCAGATCAGCGGCATCTGGGAGAGTGCAGGCTATGACAGCATCGTGTTCTTCGCTGCCATCATTGCCATCTCTCCCACCAGCTACGAGGCGGCACAGATCGACGGGGCAGACAAAATGGCGCAGATGCGCTATGTGGTTCTGCCCAGCATCCTGTCTACCATCGTCATCATGCTCATCACCCGGATCGGTTCCCTGCTGAACATCGGCTACGAAAAGGTGCTGCTGCTCTACAACCCCAACACCTATGTGACGGCTGATGTGGTTTCCACCTTTGCGAACCGGAACGGTATGGGCAGCGGTGCCGGAACGGGCATTGCGGCAGCGGCGGAAATGATGAACAACGTCATCGGTATGCTGTTGGTCATCGGTGCCAATACCATTGCCCGGAAAGCGTCCAATACATCGCTGTACTAACGGGAGGGTGCTATGAAGAGAAAACTTGAAATCTCAGAGCTGATTTTTAAGATCATCAGCTACACCCTGCTGACCGTATTCGCCCTGTGCTGCCTGTATCCCTTTGTGTATGCCGTCAGCGCCTCCATCAGCGGCAGATCGGCGGTGGAATACGGTTCCGTGGTGCTGTTTCCCAAGGATGTGCAGTTCGACGCATTCGCCAGAATGTTTAACGACAACATGTTCTGGAACGCCTATTCGAACACTCTGTTCCTGACCCTGTACGGCACCCTCTGGGCCATGTTTGTGGCGATTCTCGGCGCATACGCACTGAGCAAGAGGCGGCTGCTGTTCCGTACCTTCTTCAACTTCTTCCTTGTGTTCACCATGTGGTTCTCCGCAGGTATTGTTCCCCAGTACCTGAACTATCTGGCAACCAAGGATGTGTTCAACCACATGGGCATTATGGACGACAAGTGGCTGGTGGTCATCGCCATGGGTATGCAGGCGATGAACATTATCCTGCTGCGTAACGCCTTTGAGGGCGTCCCCTCCGAAATCGAGGAGGCGGCCATTGTGGACGGCGCTACCGAGCTTCAGGTGCTCAGTCAGGTCTACATCCCCATGAGCAAGTCCACCATCGCTACCGTGGCTCTGTTCTTTGCCATCTCCCGTTGGAACGGCTACTTCTGGGCACGGCAGATGATTTCCAACACCAATGAGCATCCCCTTCAGGTGTTCATCCGTCTCCGTCTGGAGCAGTACACCGACCCCGAGGCAATGGCAGGCTGGAACGAGGCGTTTGCATCCGACTCCGTGATCTACGCCCTGATTGTATGCTCCATTGTCCCCATCCTGATTATCTATCCCTTCATCCAGAAGTACTTTGCCAAGGGCGTGAACGTCGGCGGCGTGAAGGAGTAATTCATTCAACACACTACATTATACAATAGGAGGATTACCATGAAGAAGTTTCGATCTGCATTGGCACTGATTCTGGTTGCCTGCATGAGCCTGATGCTGCTCACTGCCTGCGGCCCCAGCATTCAGGTGCAGTCCGACGGCTCCGCCTCCGGCGGCAATAACCAGAGCGCAGCTCCCGCTGCTTCCGACAACACCGCAGCTCCCGCCGCTGAGGGCGAGGGCGCCCCTGAGGCAGCTCCCGCAGGCGAGCTGACCTACGCACCCGGCACCACCCTGCGCATGGCCACCGGCTACAACTCCACCAAGACCGGCCTGAGCTTTGACGCAGAGACCGCAGGCGAGGGCATCACCCTTGCCGACGGCAACACCTACAACGCAGGCGACCTGAAGCCCACTTGGGTGGAGGTGGAGAAACGTCTGGGCATCACCTTCGAGGACAAGTATCAGGGCAACGGCGCCAGCGCCGAGTTCGACTACTGGAAAGAGCGCCTCAATGAGGTGGATATGGTCTCCGGTACGGCTGCTCTGCTGACAGAGAACGGCGAGGCCGGCTCTCTGGTGAACATTGCCGAGTATCTGGACTCCATGCCCAACTTCAAGGCATATCTGGATGCCAACCCCATCGTCAAGCTGTCCATCACCGGCAACACCGAGACCGGCGCGATCTACTTCAGCCCCTACTTCGACGGTGTAAACGACATCGAGCGTATGCCTCTGATGCGTGTTGACTGGGTGCAGAAGCTGCTGGACGGCGAGGGCGAGTTCACTGCCGATGCCTCCAATACGCTGGCAGCCCCCGCCTACCAGCCCTATATGCCCACCTCCGGTACCGTGACTGTGGATGTGGTCAATGCTGAGGGCACCGCCGCCGAGACCGTCACCAAGAACTATGACGCTGCCGGCAACATCGTGGCCGCCATGAACGCCGCCGGAAACATCGACGGTGTTACCGCAGTGAACATGCTGCGCGAATACATCGACAAGGCGTACAACGGCTACTATGGCACCACCCGTTCCAACCTGTTCTGCGGCCAGAACGCCGCCTGGGACGTGGATGAGCTCGTCGCCCTGATGCGCTGCGTCGTGGCGAACCCCTTCA
>CAJOOV010000033.1 GCA_905236265.1 uncultured Oscillospiraceae bacterium
ATCTTTATCCCCGCTTCCCAGACCGGCCTGCGCCGCAACGAGCCTATGACCGGACTGGTGGGCACCACTGCCCGTATGCACATCACCGAGGTCAACCGCAGCCGCCGCCGTGTTGTTGGCTCCATCCGCAGCGTCAGCAGCGAGGAGCGCGCAGCCCGCAGCAAGGAAGTTTGGGACAACATCGAGGTCGGTAAGCACTATTCCGGCACCGTGAAGAGCCTGACCTCCTACGGCGCATTTGTGGACATCGGCGGCGTGGACGGCATGGTTCACATCTCCGAGCTGTCCTGGAGCCGCATCAAGCACCCCTCCGAGGTCGTCTCCGTGGGCGATCCTGTAGATGTGTACGTCATCAAGTATGATCCTGAGCGGAAGAAGATCTCTCTGGGTATGAAGGATCCCAACGAGAATCCTTGGGAGACCTTCCTGCGCACCTACAAGGTGGGCGACACCGCTTCCGTGAAGGTGGTCAAGCTGATGAGCTTCGGCGCCTTTGCCGAGGTCGTTCCCGGTGTGGACGGTCTGATTCATATCTCTCAGATCGCTGACCACCGTGTGGAGAAGCCTGAGGACGAGCTGCAGGAAGGCGATGTGGTGGACGTGAAGATCACCGACGTCAATCTGGAGACCCGCAAGGTATCTCTGTCCCGCCGTGCTGTCCTGCAGGGCGCTGACGAGGTCGAGGAGTAATAACCTCTCTGCTCACCCGGAAGCAATTCCGGGTGAGTTTCTCTCTCTTCTGTCAAAATGCCCAGTTTCCCCGCCCTTCCGGGCGGGGAATTGCTCTTTCCCGGCATTGACGCAGGGGGAGGGTGATGATAGAATAGGACGATTAAATGGGTCATTCCGGCGCTCAGGAGCCGTTTGCAGGCGTATACATCCTTATCCCTTTTGGAATGCCCTCTTCGTTTCAAATCTATGCTTCGGGGACTGTTGATATGTGGATTGCTGACAATTGGAAGGATTATGAGCTTTTGGACTGCGGAGGCGGTGAAAAGCTGGAGCGCTGGGGCAGTACGGTTCTTGTCCGCCCTGACCCCCAGGCCATCTGGAATACGCCCCGGAACCGGAAGGAGTGGAAGCATCCCGACGGGCGCTATTTCCGCTCCAAAACCGGCGGGGGACACTGGGAGAAGAGACGGCTTGCAGACAACTGGCAGATTCGGTATCAGGATCTGACCTTTAAGATTGGAGCAATGAATTTCAAGCACACCGGGCTGTTTCCGGAGCAGGCGGCAAATTGGGATTTTGCCCGGCGTATGATTCGCTCCGCCGGACATCCTGTCAGTGTGTTGAACCTGTTTGCCTATTCAGGCGGCGCTACCGTCGCCTGTGCCAGCGCTGGGGCGCAGGTCTGCCATGTGGATGCGGCAAAGGGCATGGTCTCATGGGCGAGGGAAAACGCCGCCCTCTCCGGGCTGTCTGATGCCCCGGTTCGCTGGATTATTGACGACTGCGGAAAGTTTGTTGAGCGTGAGATTCGCCGGGGCAGGCGCTATGATGCCGTGATTATGGACCCGCCCTCCTATGGCAGGGGGCCATCCGGCGAGGTTTGGAAGCTGGAGGACAACCTGTACCCCTTTCTGGAACTTGTCGTGCAGGTACTCAGTGACCAGCCTCTGTTCTTTATCATCAATTCTTATACCACCGGGCTTGCGCCCTCCGTGCTGAGTTATCTGCTGGATACCCTTGTTACCCGGCGGTGGGGGGGACACAGCGAGTGCGGGGAGCTGGGACTTCCGGTGACAGAGAGCGGACTGGTGCTTCCCTGCGGCTCCACCGGGCGATGGATGTGCCATAAGTGAGGTAACTGCGGTGAACGGTATTATTGAGATCAGTGACGTGACCTTTCGCTATCCCGACGGGGGAGAGAACGCCAGATTTGTGCTGGACGGGGTCACTTTGAGCATAGAACAGGGCAGCTTTGTGGCGGTTCTGGGGCATAACGGCTCCGGGAAGTCCACGCTGGCCAAACACACGAACGCCATCTTCCTCCCGGAGGGAGGCGCTGTCTATGTTGACGGAATCCCCACCACCGAGGAGGAGCGGCTGTTGGACATCCGGCGCACGGTGGGGATGGTGTTCCAGAACCCGGACAACCAGATCGTGGCCAACGTGGTGGAGGAGGATGTAGCCTTTGCCCCGGAGAATCTGGGCGTTCCCTCTGAAGAAATCCGCCGTAGAGTGGATGCCACGTTAAAACTGGTGGGTATGTCCAAGTACGCCAAACACGCTCCCCACCGTCTCTCCGGCGGTCAGAAGCAGCGCATCGCTATTGCAGGGGTCATTGCCATGCACCCCCGGTGCATCGTGCTGGACGAGCCCACCGCCATGCTCGACCCCATTGGCAGAGAGGACGTGCTTCGCACCATCAAGCGGCTGAACCGGGAACAAGGGATCACAGTGGTGCTGATTACCCACCACATGGACGAGGCGGCGCAGGCTGACCGCCTTGTGGTGATGAACCGGGGCAAGGTGATCGAGGACGGCGCCCCCCGTGAGGTATTCCAGAAGGTGGAGGAGCTGACCGGCGTGGGGCTGACGGTGCCGGAGACGGTGGCGCTGCTCTACCGCCTGCGTCAGAGGGGGATAGATGTCCCTCTGGATGCGTTGAGCGTGGAGGAATGCGCAAAAGCGGTGTATGCCGCACTGAACCATTGAACTGTCCCAAAGGGCTGCATCTGACCCCGGAGCAGCACCGGAAAGGTGAGGAATTGGATTGGAACCTATACTTGAGACCAGAAAACTGAGCTGTATCTACAGCCAAGGTACTCCCTTTGAGCATAAAGCCCTCTCTGAGGTGGATTTTCAGGCATATCCCGGAGAGTTTATCGGCATCATCGGACACACCGGGTCGGGGAAATCCACCCTGATCCAGCACCTGAACGGGCTGTTAAAGCCCACCTCCGGGCAGGTTCTGCTCCACGGACGGGACATCTGGGAGAGCAAGAGCAGCGTCCGGGAGGCAAAGTTTCATGTGGGGCTGGTGTTCCAGTACCCGGAATACCAGCTCTTTGAGGAGACTGTCTATCAGGACATTGCCTTCGGGCCGAAGAATATGAAGCTGGGCGAGGAAGAGATTGACAGGCGTGTCCACAGGGCGGCTGGCTTTGTGGGTCTGCGGGAGGATCAGCTGAAAAAATCCCCCTTTGAGCTCTCCGGCGGACAGAAGCGGCGAGTTGCCATTGCAGGTGTCATTGCCATGGAGCCGGAGGTGCTGATTCTGGACGAGCCCACGGCAGGACTGGACCCCGCCGGGCGGGATGCCATTCTGGCCAAT
>CAJOOV010000034.1 GCA_905236265.1 uncultured Oscillospiraceae bacterium
AGCAAAACACATCCCGAAGCAGCAATCCTGCCGCCCTTTGCCAATGCCTCCCTCTTTGAGGGAGGTGCCCCGCAGGGGCGGAGGGAGTTCTCCCTGCAGGGGCGAATCACGCCTCGCCCCTACTCCCTCCGCCTCCCCCCACGCAAAAAGACCGCCTTCCGGCGGTCTTTTCTGCGTTCTGTTACTTGTTGTACGCCACCACGATCCGGCGGTTGGGGTCGGTTCCGGTGGAATAGGTGGAGATATTGGGGTGATAATCCTGCAGCTCTGCGTGGATGACATGGCGCTCATAGGCGTTCATGGGCTCCAGCATCATATTCCGGCGGTACTTCACCGCCTTGCCTGCGGTCTTTCTCGCCAGCCGCTGCAGGGACTCCTCCCGCTTGGCACGGTAGTTCTCGCAGTCCACATGCACCCGCACACGGCTGCGCTGGCCATGGTTCACGGCGTAGTTGGTGAGCTGCTGGATGGCGTCCAGCGTCTCCCCCCGGCGGCCGATGAGCGCCCCCAGCTCCTCGCCGTTGAGCACCACCTGATAAATCCCGTCCCCGCTGGAGGTGATCTCCGGCTGTGCCTCCACCTCAAGGTGCTCCAGCAGCCCCTTCAGGAAGGCGGCAATGTCCCCGCTGCGGTCGGCGGCAGGCTCCTTTGCGCCCTGCTCCTGCACAGCAGCGGAAACGCTCTCCTCCTTGGGAGCGCTCTCCCCCTTGGGCTTGTCTGCTCTGGGGGCTTTGGGGGCTTTGGGAGCCTTGGGCTTCTCCGCTTTGGGGGCGGTCTTTACAGTCTCCTGCGCCCTGACGGGCTTTTTCTCCTCTGCCGGGGCGGCGGGTGCGCTCTTTACAGGCTCCTGCGCCTTCACCGGCTCAGGCTCCTGCTGCGCCTCATAGCTCACCCGCACCTTTGCGTCCACCCGTCCGATGCCCAGAAAACCGGTCTTGGGGCGGGTGATGATCTCCACAGAGACCTGATCTCTGGTCATTCCCAGCTGGGACAGGGCAGCGGCAATGGCCGCCTCCTCCGTCTTGCCGGTGGTTTCAATATACTTGGTCATGTTCTCTCTCCTCTGTCAGTCCTCGCTCTTCCCGCTGCCCTTTTTGGCAAGCGCCTGCTCCAGCGCCTGCTCGTCCACGTCGCCGGGGTCACGGTAGGAGGTGGAGGGGTAGCGGTCAGGGTCATAGCTGCGGCCTCTGGCGTAGCGTCTCACGCCCAGAGCGCCTGCGCCGCTGTCCTGCTTCTTTTGTGCCTTCTGCGCCTGCTTGAGGGCTTTCTTGCCCCCCTTTTTCAGAAGCTCCTCTTCCTCGGCGGCACGCCGGGCGGCGATCTCCGCCTTCTTTGCCTTCTCTGCGCTGCGGCGCTGGGCGATGCGCGCCTGACGCTCCTCCTCCTCCTGCTGGAACTTTTTGTTCAGCACCTTGGCGAAGAGCAGCTCCTGCAGTGCGCTGAATACGGCGTTGCAGGCCATATACACGCACATGCCCGCAGGCATGATGTAGCCGAACCACAGGTACATCAGCGGCATCATAATCATCATGGTCTGGCTGGACTGGGCGGCGGGGTTGGCGCTGGAGTCCTCCTCCCCCTGCTTCTGCACCTGACTGGACTTCATGGAGAACTTGGAATAGAAGAAGTTCAGGGCGGTGACGGCGATGGGGATTAAGAACAGACCGATATGGTTCCAGTCCACGCTCTCCCACTTCCAGAACTGCCACTGGGGCACGGTGCCCAGATCAATGCCCAGAAAGCGGAAGTCAATGGCCTGCAGCCGTCCGGCGGCATCCCCAAGGGCGCTTTGCGCCTGGGTGAACAGGTCGGGATTCTGGCTCACGGCGTTGAGGATGGAGATTTCCTCATAGGCGGCGTTCACCCCGTCCAGCGGCACGCCGGCGGACGTGACCACGTTCTTCACCGCCTCGATCTGCTCATTGGTCAGACAGAGCATGTAGAACATGGGTTTGCGGATGACGTAGTAAAGACCCATGAGGATAGGCAGGGGCAGCAGGCTCCACAGACAGCCGCTCATGGGGTTGATGTGCTCCTCCTCGTAGAGCTTTTGCAGCTCCAGATTATAGCGCTGCTGGTCTTTGCCGTACTGCTTTTGCAGGCGCTGCATCTCCGAGTTCAGGGAGTTCATGCGCATCATGCCCTGCTTGCCCTTGTAGGACAGGGGGAACAGCACCAGCTTCACCAGCAGGGTAAAGATGGCAAGGGTCAGGGCATAATTGCCGCAGAAGTCATAGATAAACAGCAAGACCCTGCCAAAGAACTGTAAAATCGCTTGAATCAAATTGTCGGCCTCCTTGGGGCTGTGTCATGCCGGGGCACGCTTGCGCTGATCCATCAGCCGCTCACGGCACCGGGTCGTATTCAATGCTCTTCTGTCTGTGGAAGGGCTGGCATTTGGCAAGGCGCTTTGCGGCCAGCAGGCTGCCTCTGGCGGCGCCGTAGCGCTCCACCGCCTGACGGGCATACTCCGAGCAGGTGGGCAGAAAACGGCAGGCAGGGGGACGCAGAGGGGAGATCTGGGTCTGGTACAGCCGGATCATACCCAGCAGCAGACGCTTCATGCCTCTCCCTCCTCCTGCACCAGAAGACCCAGCCGCCCGGCGCAGCGCAGGAAATCCCGGTTCATTTTCCAGTAGTCCCGCTCCACCGCACTATGGCGCACCACGGCCACAAGGTCATAGCCCTGCCTCAGCTCAGCGGCGTGGAGGCGGAGAATCTCCCGGACACGGCGGCGCATTTTGTTTCTCGTCACCGCATTGCCCAGCTTTGCCCCGGTGGTGATGCCCAGACGGTTCCTGCCCAGACGGTTGGCGCGGGCATAGAGCACCAGTGTGGCGCTGCCCATGCTCCTGCCCCGGCGGTAGAGGCGCTGAAAATCCCGATTCTCTTTCAATGTCACCGATGCCTTCAACGCACTCCCCCCTTTCCTGCAAATCCGCCCAGATAAGACTTCAGGGATGGACGACCTGCTCTCTGACCCACCGGCCACGGTTCATCCACCCCGAAAATCAGGCGCTATTTCCAATGCGTGTGCCCTTCTTCTGTATCTGTCCGAATCAGTAGCTCAGACGGATACGGCCCTTTGCACGACGGCGGGCGAGAACCTTGCGGCCATTGGCAGTGGCCATTCTCTTGCGGAAGCCGTGCACCTTGCTCCGATGCAGCTTCTTGGGCTGGTAGGTACGTTTGGTAGCCATACATAACACCTCCGATTTTCAAAAATGCTCAACAAGCCGGACTGTGCCGGCCGCAGCTGACTGACTGACCTCCGGGCGCTATGACCCAGAATGCAAGCGCTATTATACCCTATTCAAATTCCTTCTGTCAACCGCCTTTGCCCCATTTTTTCCGCCCTGCCGCCGGGGTGGGGGCAGGGGCAGGGGGCGCTATTGCGCAAAAGGGAACATTCCGGCGTTTCTTCTCTCTTTTTTCTCTCCTGCGCCCGGTTTTTATCTTGTGAACAGAGGGAAAACATGTTATAATTTCCACAGTAAATCTGGACGGAATCAGGCGGCGGCGCCGCCCTCTCCCTCCGGGAGATTTTTTCTTTGTAAATGATGGAGGAGTCAATGTCAACAATGAATTCCGCTGCCGACATCTGGCGCAGCACACTGGGGCTTCTGGAGCAGGAGCTGACCCCCACGGCGGTGAACACATGGTTTGCCGACGTGGAGAGCATCGCTCTGGAGGAGGACAGGCTGGTGCTCAGCGTACCCACTGCCTTCAAACGGGACGTGATTCTCTCCCGGTATCTGGCGCCGCTGAAAAAGGTGCTCTACGACATGTTCGCCGCAGACATCCGGGTGGAGCTGCTGTGCGGCCGGGAGGCGGAGGAATACCGTTCGGGGCAGGTGCGCCGCAACGACAATACCCTCATGGGCAGCGAGGAGTTCACCTTCGAGCGCTTTGTGGTGGGCTCCTCCAACCAGTTCGCCTATAACGCCGCCACCCATGTGGCGGAGCATCCGGGGCAGAGCTATAACCCCCTGTTTATCTACGGGGAGTCCGGTCTGGGCAAGACCCATCTGCTCTACGCCATCTACCACAAAATCCATCAGGACCACCCGGACTTCGAGACCATCTTCATCAAGGGCGACGAGTTCACCAATGAGCTGAATGAGGCCATCCGTACAAAAAGCACCGATGCCTTCCGGCAGAAGTACCGGGGCAAGGACCTGCTGCTGGTGGACGACATCCAGTTCATTGCCGGCAAGGAGCAGACGCAGGAGGAGTTCTTCAACACCTTCAACAACCTCTACGAGGCAGGCCACCAGATCGTGCTCACCTCCGACCGCCCGCCATCGGAAATGGCACGGCTGGAAAACCGGCTGCAGACCCGCTTTGAGTGGGGGCTTCTGGCGGACATTCAGGCGCCGGACTACGAGACCCGGTGCGCCATCATCAAAAACAAGTCCATCCTGCTGGGGCTGGAAATGCCTCAGGACGTGATTGAGTACATCGCCCAGCACATCACCTCCAATGTCCGGCAGATTGAGGGCACGGTGAAGCGGCTTCTGGCCTACCGGGACCTGATGGGGCAGGACATCAACGACGAGAACGTGGGCAGAGCCATCCGGGAGCTGATCCACGCACGGGATGAATACATCCCCTCCCCGGAGGTCATCGTGGAGGAGACGGCGAAATACTACTCCATGGATGCCCGGCAGATTCTGGGCACCTCCCGGACAAAGGACGTGGTGCTCGCCCGTCAGGTATCCATCTACCTCATCCGCTCCATCACCAATCTCTCCCTGCCTGAAATCGGCAAGGTCTTTGGGAAGGACCATACCACCATCATGCACTCTCTGGGCAGGGTGGAGAACCAGATGAAGACCAACCGGGAGCTGGGCGAGATCATCCGGGACATCAAGAGCAATATCAACTCACGGGGCTGCTGAGGCCGTATACCGCCGGGCGCACAGGGTATGCCATGGCTGGCACACTGTGCGCCCCTCCAGAGGGGGTTTCCCCCCTTCTGTTTGGACGGGATTTTGCTTTTTTCTGCCTGCTTCTCTCTGCCTCCCCTTTTTCCACAATTTCCCCAACGTTTTTCCCCCTGTGCATTGGAAACAGGTGAAAAAACTCTCTCCTCTGGTTTTTCCTGTGGAAATCCCCCGGTTTCGTCCACATCCCGCTGTGAACGGGTTTTTTCAGTCATTTCAAGGGCTTTCCCCCTTTTTCCACAGTTTCCCGCCCCCTACTACTGCTACTATTTTTTTAATATCTTACTTTCTTAGAAGGAGAACGATCCCCTATGAAATTTTCCTGTGAGAAGGCGCTGCTTCAAAGTGCCGTCACTGTCTCCTCCAGAGCCGTGGCCGTGAAAAGCTCTATCCCCGCCCTGGAGGGTCTGCTCATCGAGGCAAAGGAGCGGGAGCTTCGCATCACCGGCTTCGACCTGAAAACAGGCATCCGCACGGTGGTTCCCGCCGAGGTGCGGGAGGAGGGCTCCATGGTGCTCTCCGCGCGGCTGTTCGGGGAGATCGTGCGGAAAATGCCGGACGATGTGGTGGTGCTTACCACGGAGCGCTTCACCGTGCGCCTGCGCTGCGGCATGAGCGAGTTCAACATTCAGGGCATTGACGCCACGGAATACCCCGATCTCCCTGCGGTGGAGTATATGAACACCTTCCATATCCGGCAAAGCGCCCTGCGGGACATGATCGAGCGCACCTCCCACGCCATTTCCCAGTCCGACGCCCGCCCCATCCACACCGGGGCGCTGTTCGAGCTGGAGCAGGGGGAGGAGAACCGCCTCACCGTGGTGGCAGTGGACGGCTTCCGTCTGGCGCTGCGCCGGGAGAGCGTCAGCGATGTCACCGGGGCGAAGTCCTTCCAGTTCGTGGTGCCCGGCTCGGCGCTGAAGGAGGTTCAGCGCATCGCCGGGGACACGGAGCAGCCTATGGAGGTAGTACAGGGGGAGCGCCACATCATGTTTAAGACCGGTGACGTGACCCTGATTACCCGGCGGCTGGAAGGGGAGTTTCTCAACTACCGCAAGAGCATTCCCACTGATGCCCCCATCCGGGTGACAGTGGACACCCGGCGGCTGACGGAGAGCATTGAGCGCTGTTCCCTGCTCATCAGTGAACAGCAGAAAGCGCCCCTGCGCTGCACCTTCCGTCAGGGCGTGGTGAGCATCAAGGCCACTACCCCTCTGGGCAACGCCTATGACGAGTGCCCCGTGGCGGGGGACGGGAACGGGCTGGAGATCGGCTTTAACAACCGCTATCTGCTGGAGGCGCTGCGTGCAGCGCCCACCCCCTCGGTGAATCTGGCCATGAATACCCCAGTCTCTCCCTGCGTCATCACGCCGGGGGAGGAGGGGAACGTGAGCGCCGATGCGTTCATCTTCATGGTGCTGCCGGTGAGATTGAAGGCGAATTGAGGGGGTACTCCCTCCGTCACCGCCTGCCCTGCGTAAAGGGCGAGTCGTGACTTGCCCCTACAGGGGGGACTCCCTCCGCCCCTTCGGGGCTGCCACAGGCAAAAGTTCGCATTGCCAAATCAAAGATTTGGATGCTCACTTAACCTCCCTCTGAGAGGGAGGCTTTGGCAAAAGGGGAAAGCCTTACAAAAGAGCCGTGCCCCCCTGCGGAATAACCGACAAAGGACAATATCTATGGAAACCATATCAAAAATCACAACGGAATATA
>CAJOOV010000035.1 GCA_905236265.1 uncultured Oscillospiraceae bacterium
AGGGGATGCCCCTTTGCGGATTTTGTGCGGAAGCTGGTGACGAGGAGCTGATCCATCAGCCCCTGACGCATTTCATAATCCTTTCCGAACAGCAGCACGGCGAACTCATCCCCGCCGATGCGGTAGACAGGGCTGTGGTTAAAGATGGTGCAGATCATATTGCTGGCACGGCGGATGTACTTGTCGCCTGCGCCGTGTCCCTCTGTGTCGTTGACCACCTTCAGGTCATTGATGTCACAGACCACAACGGCAAAGTGAAGCCCGGAGTCGGCCAGAATGCTGTGATTCAGCGTCTGCTCCGCCTGAGAGTACGCCCGCTTGTTCTTCACCCCGGTGAGATCGTCCCGCAGCGCCATCTGCTGCGCCTCGGCAAACTCCAAATCACGCTTCACCTGAGCGTCAATGTTGCTCACGCCGATAATAATGTGGTGGTCGTCCTCGTCCTGCATCTTCATCACCTTGAAGTTGACATAGACAGGCTCCCGGTTGACAAGCTGCCGGTAGGAGGCGGAGAAGCTGGTGGAGTTGCGCAGCTCCCGGAGGATGGTGTCCTTTTTCCAGACATAGGCCGCCTTGGAGTGGTCTGCGCTGTACACATCCAGAAGGATGCTTTGCTGGATGTTCTGGAAGAAGTCGGTTCCCTTCCGGGCAACCCGCAGCTCCTGATAACGGCCTGTGGGGGTGTACTCTACATATTGGTCTGTTTTGGTGTCCACATAATAGATGCTGAAGTAGTCCTGCGCCAGCGCCTTGGCGATGCGGGAATAGGTTGTGCGCTCCATCTGGGCGGCCTCGAATTCCTGTTCACGCTGGGTCTGGGCTTCGATGTTGCGAAGACCGATGACCAGATGGGACGGATCCTCCGCAAGCTGCAGCGCCTTCAGGCTGATATGTACGCTCTGTCCCTTCATCTGCTTGCAGAACACCAGAGAGCAGGTCTGCCCTCCCTCCAGCTCTGCCAGCAGGGCGTCCTTGTCACAGATGATACTCATCTGCGCCTGATCCTCCTCCGCCACGGAGTTCAAAACCTCATCCTGCATGAAGGAGAAGAAGTTCTCCCCGGTGCGCTCCGGAATCAGCCGGTGGCTGGCTCCCTGGGTGCTGAACTCAAGGAAATGGTCTGTCTCGTGGTTGATATAGAAGATGGAGAAGTAATCCTGACTGAGAGCCTGGGCAATCAGGGAATAGGTGACGCTGTTTTGATAGGCGGCGTCATATTCCTGCTCCTGCTGCCGCTGGGCGGAGATGTCGCTGACGCCGATGACGAGATAGTCGCTGTGGCTCTCGTCTCTGGCAATCTTCATGCGGTAGAAAACCGGCTCGCCCTGAATCATAAGGCGGTAGTCCAGCACCACGGACATGCTCTCCTGAAGCTGGCTGAGGAGATGCTCTTTATTCAGCACCGCCTCCACCTTGGGCTGATCCTCAAAGTAAACCACCGCCTGCAGGTTGCTCCTGCATTCGTCAAAGAAGTGGTTGCCGGTGGAGAAGATGGGCAGCGTTTCATAACTGCCCGGCGTGGTGAAGTTCTGATAGGTGTCATCCATGGTATTGACGTAATAGATGCACACAAAGTCGCTGGAGAGGGATTTGGAGATGCTGCTGTATTTTGCGCTCAGCCCGCTGGCGGTGGGGCTGTTATGGGAGCGCTTTTCAGACGGACCGATTCCGATGACCAGATGCTCCGCCCCCTTTCCGGTGGCTCTGGACGCCCGGAGGGTGTACCAGCTTGGCGTATCGTCGATCATCAGACGATAGGTCAGCAAAAATGCCTCCTGACCCGCAAGGTAGGCGAGCAGGTGATCCCGATCCATGGCGGCGGAAACCAGCGTCTGATCCTCCTCGTAGACCACCCGCTTCAAATTGACCTGCGTATCGCCGAAGAAATCTGTGCCGCTGTTCTCAATCTTCAATTCCCTGTATTTTCCGCTGGAGCTGAACTCCACATAGTGTCCGCTGGAGGCATCCACATAGTAAACGCTCTCATAGCCGCTGGACAACGCCGTGGAGATGTCGGCGCTGGAGAGGATATTCTCCTCGCTGCTGACAGGCTCCAGCCGGGAGGCGGTGCTGGTGCGTTTGCGCTCCAGCAAAAACGGCTCAAATTCCTCAGGGGGAACGGGGCGGGAGAAATAGAAGCCCTGCACATAGTCACAGCCCAGCGCCTTCAGGGCGTGGAGCTGTTCGGAGGTCTCCACGCCCTCTGCGATGGTGGGGACGCTGAGATAACGGGCGATGTCGATGACAAGCTCCAGCATACGCAGATCCTTTGCCCCGCTGAAGGCGTTTCGGAGGAACTGCATATCCAGCTTCAGTGCGTCAATGGGCAGGGAGGAGAGCATATTCAGGGAGGAATAGCCTGTGCCGAAGTCGTCCATCTCTACCTGAAAGCCCAGAGAGCGAAGCTGATTGACCATGCGGATAATCTGCTCGGAGTCCTGCGTATAGGCGGACTCCGTAATTTCCAGCAGATACTCTGTGGGGGAGAGGTGGAACTCGGTCATAAGAGATTGAAACACACCCGCCAGCTCTGGGTCATACATGTCCATACGGGAGACGTTCACGGAGACGGGGACGGAGATCCCCAGCTCCTTTTTCCACCTGCGAATCTGGGCGGCCACCTCCCGCCAGACAAAGCGGTCAAGCTGATAGATCAGCCCGTTGCGCTCAAACAGGGGGATGAAATTACCGGGGCTGATAAAGCCCAGCCGGGGATGCACCCAGCGCACCAGCGCCTCGGCGCTGGCAAGGATGGGGGTGCCGCAGCGGATGTCGAACTTGGGCTGGTAATAGACAACGAACTGCCGCTCCTCCAGAGCGGTGTGGAAGTCCTCCAGTAACTGCTCGGAATAGAGCTCCTCATCGTGAAGAATATGGTCGTAAAGGGAGATGGACTGGGCGTAGTTGTTGCGCACCGTATCGGCGGCCAGCTTTGCCCGGTCAAACCGGCTCTCAATATCAATGCCCTTGTCTGCGTGGGGATAGACACCCATTCGCAGACGAAGCCGGGTGGGGGAGGAGGAGATGCCCGCCCCGGTGAGGGGGATGGAGGCGGCATCCAGCATAGCCTGATAGTCCTGCCCGTGGGGACAGTAGACCAAAAAGGTGTCTGCCCCTCTGCGGCAGAGAATGCCGCCGCTTCTATGCACGACGGAGAGGAGCTGCTGGCTGACCTTGCGCAGTACGTCGTCACCGTAGCTTTTGCCATAGCGCTCGTTAATCATGCGGAAGTGGTTGATGTCAATGACAATGGCATCCATGTCCGCCTCTGGGTGGCGCTGGTCAAACTGCACGGCATAGCGGAAGAAATAGTCCCGGTTATACAGCCGGGTCAGGCTGTCTCGCTCAGTGGAGTGAATGATCTCCCGATCCTCGGACAGCTCAATAATCCGCCTGATGCGGGCGAGAATCACCTCCGGCTGGGAGTAGGGCTTAGGTATGAAATCCAGAGCGCCCAGTCTCAGGCTCTCCACCTCTGCACTGTTGTCAGCAGTCATGACAATGACCGGAATATGCTGCAAATCGGGGTCATCTTTCATGATCCTCAGCAGCTCCAGACCATTGATTCCCGGCATCATCAGATCCAGCAGAACCACGGAGATCTCACCGCAGCTGGTACAAAGCAGCTCCATTGCCTCGTCGCCGTCGGAGGAGAAGAGGACATGATAGTGCGGCTGAAGGATCTGCCCCAGAATCTCACGGCTGATGAACTCGTCATCCACCACGAGAACGGTGCGTTTGGGATGTTCAGGATGAATTTGAATACTCCTGGGCATAAGGGTACCTCCCTGAAGTGAACGTGATGCCGGCGGGAGAGAGACAGAACCCCTGCGTGAATGAAACGGAACATGTGCGCTGTCTCTCGGACGGGAGGGGAATACAGGCATAATCTGTCTGAAACCTCTTCCCTATAAAACACCAGCATTATTATAGCACGCTGTCGCAGGAATGTGCAACGCATAGAGGGAAAAAACAAGGGGAAATCGTTTCAAAATTTCAAAAAGAACCGGACAAAAGCCTTCGGACGCATCACCGAAGGAAATGCGTCCGAAGAAAAAGGGTGCGGTGCCGGCATTTGCAGGGCAAACCGGCGCCTGTTCAATTGTTTCAGCGAAAGGGGGGGGTCAATTCCTGCCCCGGCGCAGCAATACCCGGATGGAATTGCACACGCACAGCAGGGCAACGCCGCTGTCTGCAAACACGGCCAGCCAGAAGCTGGGTCTGCCCATCAGACCCGTCAGAATCACCAACAGCTTCACCCCAAGGGCAAAGATCACGTTCTCCCGTGCGGCTCTCACGCTCTCGGAGCTGATACGGATGCTGGCAGTCACAGCGGACAGGTTTCCGTTGAGGCAAACCACATCGGCGGCCTCAATGGCGGCGTCCGCACCGCTGCCCATGGCGGCGCCCACATCCGCCCCGGCCAGCACCGGGGCGTCGTTGATGCCGTCGCCCACAAAGAGCACCCTGCGCCCCTTCCTGCGCATGGCCTGAATTGCCTCCAGCTTTTCATGGGGGAGCAGACCTGCGTGAACCTCCTGAATGCCCACCTCCTGCGCCACGGCGCAGGCGCTCTGGGCGCTGTCCCCGGTGAGCATGGCGGTGCTGCGGTTCATCCGCTTCAATTGCGCCACGGTCTCCTTCGCCTCGTCCTTAATCCGGTCAGAGATGACAAGCTGCCCCAGATACTGCCCCTCCTTTGCCACCAGAACCTCCGTACCCAGAGCGGGCGGGGCAACAGGGACGGAAATCCCGTTGTCCTCCAACAGGGCACGGCTGCCGCACAGCAGAGTGCCGCAGGCGACGCCCCGGCCGGGGTGCTCTGTGACCTGCTCCACAGGGAGCAGCGCAGCACCCTGCGCTTTGGCTGCGGAGAGGATGGACTTTGCGATGGGGTGGGTGGAGCTTTGCTCACAGCTTGCGGCGAGGGTCAGCAGCGCAGCCTCTTCTACACCGGGGGCAGGGAGCAGGCGCTGCAGGGCAAATGTTCCGTGGGTGACGGTACCGGTCTTGTCAAAGACCACCGTGTCCACCTTGGACAGCAGCTCCATGGCAGCCCCTCCCTTGAAGAGAATCTTCTGCCGGGAGGCAGCGCCGATACCGGCGAAGAAGGCCAGAGGCACACTGAGCACCAGCGCACAGGGACAGGAGATGACCAGAAAGGTGCAGGCGGTTTTCAGGTGCGCCTGCCAGTTCCCGTCCATCAGCGAGGGAATCACCGCCGCAAGGACGGCCAGCAGTACCACCACAGGGGTATAGATGCGGGAAAACCGGGTGATGAAGCGGTCAATGCGGGGCTTGGAGGCGGCGGCGTTTTCCACACTCTCCAGAATGCGGGTGACCATGGAGGATTCCAGAGGCTGTTCCACCTGTACCGTCAGGGCACCGGTGAGGTTGACGCAGCCGGAGATCACCTCATCGCCGGGGCACACGGAGACAGGCACCGGCTCCCCGGTGACGGGAGAGGTGTCAAGCTGGCTCTCCCCGCTGAGTACGCTTCCGTCCAGCGGAACCCGGTCGCCGGGGCGAAGCTGAATCACATCTCCCGGCTGGGCATCCTCGGCGGGAATGGTGAGGGTGGAGCCGTCTGCCTGACGCAGGAGAACGGATTCCGGGCGCAGATCCAGCGCCTGCATAATATGACTCCGGGAGCGGCGCACTGCCATATCCTCAAAGGTTTCTCCGATCTGATAGAACAGCATCACACCTACGGCCTCGGGGTATTCTCCGATGCAGAATGCGCCGATGGTGGCAAGAGTCATAAGAAAGTTTTCGTCAAAAAGCTGCCCCCGTCCTGCGTTGGAGACGGCCTTTTTCACCACGTCAAAGCCCAGAAGCAGATAGGCGGCGAGAAAGCCCGCCAGTTTTACCGCCCCCTCCGGGAGCACAAGCAGGGTCAGGACGTAGACCGCCCCGCCCACTGCCAGACGGAGGGGGGAAATCTCCTCCTCTTCCTCCGCCTCCTCCCCGGCGCTCCGGCGGCTGCGCTGGAGGAGGGCAATCTCTGCCTCCGGCTCCACCTTTGCCGCCACTGCCTGAAGCTGGGGCAGCAGCGACTGAGGCTCTCTGCCCCACACCCGGAGCTGCCCTGTGGTGAAGGTCAGCGTGGCCTCCTCCACCTCCGGCAATTCGTTCAGCGCACGCTCCAGCTTGGCGGCGCAGTTGGCGCAGTCCAGCCCGGTGACCCGGAACAGGGCGGGACGGGAGTGGGCGGCATGGATGACAGGGACATGCTCTTCCGCAGGGTCACAGAGATCGTCCTGCCCGCCGCAGCCGCAGGCGTGGTGGACGTGAAGGGGCTCATGGGAGTGGGGATGCGCTCCGCTCCTGTGGGGCGTGAGGGGATGGTGAAATCGAATCTGCTCCGTATGGTTCATACGAATCCCTCCCGAATCAGAACAGAACAATTGAACAACTGTTCATATGTTGATGCTATTCTAATCCCGTTTCCCTGAAAAGTCAAGGGGCGGCAGGTCAAGAGGGGAAAAATCCTGACACAGGCGCTGCATATCCTCCGGCAGAGGCTGGGAGAAGGACAGGAGCGCCCCGGTGACGGGGTGGGTCAGGGAGAGCCGGGCGCTGTGGAGGGCGGTTCGGCGGATGAGTCCGGGGTCTTCCCGGCCATAGAGGAAATCTCCTGCGAGGGGACAGCCGATATATGCCATGTGAACCCGAATCTGGTGGGTGCGCCCAGTGGCAAGGGTCAGACGGAGGAGGGTGTGCCGTCCGTTGGTGGACAGTGCCTCATAGTGGGTGAGGGCGCTCTGTCCGTCAGGGCGCACCTGACGGGTGAGAATGGAGTCCTGCGAGCGGCCTATGGGGGCGTCAATGCTGCCCCGGAGGGGGGAGGGAAGCCCCTCACAGATGGCCAGATAGGAGCGGGAAAACGCCTGATTGTGCAGGGCAAGGCGGAGGTTTTCCTGAGCATAGGGGTGCTTTGCGGCCACGATCAGGCCGGAGGTTCCCTTGTCCAGCCGGTGAACCGGGTGAAAGTCCGCCTCCGGGTCGGTGCGCTGCCAGTGGAAGAGCAGGGCGTTGCCCAGCGTGTCCTCCCAGTGTCCGGGGCCGGGATGGGAGGGCATTCCCGCCTGCTTGTTTACCACGGCAATGTCCCGATCCTCGTACACAATGTCAAGGGGCAGCTCCACCGGGGGAATCCCGCTTTTCAGGGCGGGATCGCTGAGACGCACGGAGAGGAGCTGTCCTGCGTGGACAGTGACACGGGTGTGTACCCGAACGCCGTCCAGCAGAATCCCGTCCTCCAGCCACTTGATCCGCCGCAGCAGGGTGCCGGACAGGCGCAGCTCCCGGCGCAGCAGATTGTGTACCGGCTGCCCCTCCCACTGGGGCGGCACAAGGTAATCCAGCCTTCTCGCCTCCATGTTCTCACCTTCCTTTCTACCCTGAGAATACTCCAGAGCGAAGAAAACGTCAAGTTTTAAATCGCAGA
>CAJOOV010000036.1 GCA_905236265.1 uncultured Oscillospiraceae bacterium
CCACTGCTTTACTCCTCTCTCGGAACCGCTTTCAACAACTGGCCGGAATACTACCCCATTCTGTTTGACGCAGTGCGTGATCTGGATATTAACTTGTTTGCAGCACTGGGCTCCATCGATCCCAATTCTTTGGAAAACATTCCCGCTCATGTATAGGTAGGCCAGATGGTGCCTCAGCTGGACATTCTCTCTCAGGCTTCTGTGTTTATTACCCATGCTGGCATGGGCGGCACCGGAGAGGCAATCTATTACGGCGTTCCCATGATCGCAATCCCCCAGATGGATGAACAGGCGATCACTGCGGGACTGATTGAGCGCAATGGTCTTGGTGTTGCATTTCCGGACAAGAATCAGATCACCAGCAGCAGTCTGAAGGATGCTATTGAGAAGCTGCTGCATGACCCCGCCTACCGGAACACGGCAAAAGAATTCAGCGAGGATATGAAGTCTCTGGGTGGTGCAAAAGCAACTGCTGATGCGATCATAGCGTTCCTGAACAAGTGAAGTTTCAGAATTTGAAACAAAGCAGAAAGATCAGAAATTCCAGGGACTCTGTTGAAACCCTTTTTCCTATCTGATGCTTTATAATAAGAGCATAAGGAAAACACAGACCGTTTGTGAGAAAGGAGTTACCAGTGAAAAGATTACTCATTCGTGCAGATGACCTTGGCTACTCTGAGGGTGTGAACTACGGTATTCATGCAGCGGTTGCCGGTGGTCTGGTTCGTTCCGTGGGGCTTATGACAAATATGCCCACAGCCAGACACGGCCTTGACCTGATTCGGGACTACCCAGTCTGCATTGGACAGCACACCAATATTTGCACCGGAAGACCCTTAACCGATCCGAAAAAGATTCCGAGTATCTGTCAGGAGAACGGGGAGTTCCGTCGCAGCAGCGAATACCGCTGTGCTGCAAAGCGTGGTGAGGACTTTGTGGTTCTGGAGGAAGTGATTCAGGAGATCGAAGCACAATACCAGCGCTTTTTGGAACTGACCGGACGAGAGCCGGGGTATTTTGAAGGCCACGCCGTTGCAAGCCCCAACTTCTTCCGGGGGCTGGAAATTGTGGCGGAGATGCACCATCTGCCTTATCTGGGCATGTCGTTGGACGGCACCCCGGTGCTCTTCCGAAACACAAAGGTCTATCCCTACCTGCCTCAGGACTTCAAAGCCTATCAGGAGAATCCCTTCTCCGCAGTGGAAGATGCTGTGGCCAATGCCCACGAGGACGGTTGTGACATGATGGTGTTTCATCCCGGTTACATTGATGCTTATCTGCTCAAGACGTCAAGCATGACGACGCCCAGAGCCATGGAGGCTGAAATGCTGTGTGATCCTCGGACGAAGGAATGGCTGAAAACACAGGATATTCAACTGGTCACCTATGATGATCTAAAGTGAGGTATGTGTATGAAACAATTTCCCGAAAACTTTCTCTGGGGTGCCTCTACCAGCGCTTTTCAGGTAGAGGGAGCCTATAACGAAGGCGGCAAGGGGCCAGCTACAACCGATTTGGGTGCGCATGACCCCAGTATTGCGGACAATAAGGTTGCCGCTGACCACTACCATCACTGGAAAGAAGATGTGGACCTGATGGCGGAGCTGGGTCTAAAGGTCTACCGCATGGGGTTCGCATGGAGCCGGATTATGCCGGACACCAGCGGCGAGCCTAACCCTGAAGGTCTTGCTTTTTATGATCAGCTCATTGACTATCTGCTGGAAAAAGGAATTGAACCCTTTGTGACCCTCTACCATTTTGAGTGTCCTCAGGCAGCGGTGGATGAATTTGGGGGCTGGCTCAGCCGGAAGATGATCGACCAGTATTTGCGCTACGCTGAGGTCTGCTTCACCCACTTCAAAGGAAGAGTGAAACGCTGGGCGACCGTCAATGAGCAGCTGATCGCCACAGCAGCGGGCATCTTAAATGGGAATCAGGAAAAGGATCCTCAGAAGAACCTGAAAAATGTGTACCAGATGAGCTATAACGTCTCCCTTGCGGAACACAAGGCCATCTCACTGCTGCGAAACATCGACCCGACTGCGCTGATTGGCCCGGTCTGCGCCATTCAGGTTGTCTATCCTCAGTCCAGTTCCAGCGAGGATGTGCTGGCTGCAGAAAACGCCGAGGAACTGATGGAGTTCTATCTGCTGGATATGAGCGTGCGTGGGGAATATCCCCCCTATGTAGAGCATTATTTGAAAACCCACGATCTGTTCCCGGAAACCGAGCCGGGAGATCAGGACATTCTGAAAGGGTCCAAACCCGATTTCATCGGTATCAACTACTACTTCAGCATTTGCGTGCGGGAAAAGGTGGGTCCCATCAATTACAACCAGCCTCCGTTCTGGGTTTCAGATGCCTTTGACCTGTGCGAAAATCCCTATCTGCCTAAGTCCGAGTGGATGGATCGGGGCATTGATCCTGTAGGTCTGCATATCGGAATGCGGAAGGTGTATAACCGGTATCGCCTGCCAATGATCGTCACAGAGAACGGTCTTGCATGGTCTGAGACCCTTGGCGAGGACGGCAAAGTACATGACCCCTATCGAATTGACTACCTTGCCCGCCACATTCAACAGCTCGGCATCATGCTGGACGAGGGACTTCCGGTCATTGGCTACTGTCCCTGGAGCTTTTTGGATGTTGTCTCCAGCCATCAGGGTTTCAAAAAGCGCTACGGTCTGGTCTATGTAGACCGCACGGAGACGGATCCCAAGCAATGCACAAGAGTCAAGAAAGACAGTTTTTACTGGTATCAGAAGGTCATTCGTGAGCACGGCGTACCTGCCCTTCAGGCATCCCAATCAAACGGAAATAAATGATCTTTCCAACCGTGGAAGAAAAATAAAACAAAAAGGAGAAAAGCAACATGGCAAACTATCAGGAAACAGCCCGGGGCGTACTGGACGCAGTTGGCGGCCCCTCCAACGTGCAGAGCGTAACCCACTGCATGACCCGTCTGAGATTCGTGCTGAAGGACTTCGGAATTCCTCAGGATGAAGAAGTAAAAAAGGTCAACGGTGTTCTGGGCGTTGCCCGCAGCGGCGGTCAGTATCAGGTCATCATTGGCACCGCCGTTCCCAAGGTCTATGACGAGATTTTGAAGCTGGGCAGCTTTGACGCCACCGCTCAGCCCGCGCCCACCAATGAAAACGTAGAGGAAAAGAAAAAGCTGACACCCAAAGAGGTGGGCAAGCAGATCATCGGCTATATGGCAAGCTGCATGACCCCCCTGATTCCTGTGATGTTGGCAGGCGGTCTTTTCTCCAGTATCAACGCAATCTTTGGACCTGGTCTGTTGAAGCTTTACACCGAGGAGAGCAACCTGTATCAGCTGTTCCAGATGCTCTATCATGCCGCCTACTACTTCATGCCCATCCTGATCGG
>CAJOOV010000037.1 GCA_905236265.1 uncultured Oscillospiraceae bacterium
CTGGATTTGGATGGCTTTTTCGCCGCACTGGGAGAGCGCTGTTATGAGTACGAGCATCTTCTGGTCTATTTCCTGTTCCGGTACTTTTTAAAGGCGGTCTATGACGAAAACGCCCTGAACAAGGTGCAAAGCGCCCTTGTGATGACGCTGGTCATGGCGGCGCAGGGGGCGTGGGAATGGCAGAAAACCGGGCGCTTCTCTCTGGCGGACCAGATCGAAGTCACCCGGCAGTATTCCAAAGAGGTGGAGTATTCCGACGACAATAGGAACGCCCTGTATGAGGCGTTTTTGTTTGAGCAGGAGCTGAGTGTTCCCGCTCTGCTGGGCTGGCTGGAGGGCTAGACCTATCACCGTTTCACCCGGATACCGCAGGTATGAACCGGACCGCCGATGGTCTGGTTATGCCTGCGGTTTTTTGCCTTGCGCTCCTCGTCCTTCCGGATGGCCAGCGCCACCCGCTCCCTCGCCCGCTCCCGCAGAGCGTCAAAGGACAGCCCCGCCAGCTCAGAAGGGGACAGCGGGGGCATCTCATGGTGCCACGCCCCGGCGTGGAGGGACACCGGCTGCCCCTTCCTCACCCGGCGGCGCTGCAACTGCTGCCTGCCGTCCTCCGTCCAGAAGTTGTACACGGTAAAGCCGTTGTCCTCCCACCGGGCGGCGAGAATGACGAACACGCCGGGGCGCTCCCCCGGAAAGCGCACCGCCGTGAGCCGGTCGGCCAGCGTGCCGATGCGGCGAAGCTGCTCCTCTATGGTGCCCCGGCTGCGGCGCAGCTCCGCCGCCGCCCGCTTAAAGATGGGCACGCCGAAGCGGAAGGAGGGGCCGCAGCAGCAGAACACCAGATCCCGCTCCGGCACGGCGTAGGCCTTTCTCAGCCAGTCGAAGTGGGCCAGATTGGCAAAGCTCTCCCGGCTGTCCGCCGCCGCCACTGCCCCCTCGTCGTTGACCATGAGACAGATATAGGACATAGCCCCCCTCCTCCGGTTACAGCAGGTTGTTCTTCTCCCGCAGGACATTGATGGGGGTCACCAGAATCTGCCCCTGTCCGTCCAGCATACTGTCCGGGAGGAAGAGGCGCTCGCTGGTGTCCAGCCCCTCAAAGGTGAAGCCCAGAAGCTCGTTGATCTCCCGCTCCGCCCACTCTGCGGCGGCGGAATAGATGGCGGAGATGGAGGGCAGCGTGGACTCCCCCCGCACCTCATAGCTCAGCACCTCCGGGCCGTTGGAGTAGTCGTAGCAGACCACCGGCTGGTTGTCCTTGTCCAGATGGGCGTGAATCATAATCAGCAGCCTGCCCTCAGAGCGCATCTGCTCCGCCGTGGGCACGACCTCCTCTTTCGTAATGGGAAGCTTTGTATTCGTTTGCATCTCTACACCGCCTTTAACAGATTCTCGGTAATTGCGCCCCGGCCAGACGGGCAAGCACCCGGCAGCCCCCAAGGGCGGTATGGTACAGCACCTTTCCCGGCGCTCTCTGGGTGACCTGTCCGATGAGGGCGCTGTCCTCCCCGCCGGGGGTATGCCTCAGCGCCTCCAGCACTGCCGATGAGCGCTCCTTCGCCACCACGGCCAGGAGCTTTCCCTCGTTGGCGCAGTATAGGGCATCCAGCCCCAGCAAATCGCAGGCCGCCTGCACCGCCGGGGCAACCGGCAGCGCCTCCTCCTCCAGCTCCATGGAGAAGGGGCGGTTCTGGGTGAACTCGTTCAGCGTAGTGGCAACGCCCCCCCGTGTGGGGTCACGCAGCACCCGCACCCCGCCGCAGTCCAGCGCCGCCTTGGCCAGACGGTGGAGGGGGCGGCAGTCGGAGCGCAGGGGGCTGTTCTCCGCCAGCCCCTCCCGTGCCATCATCACCGTTGCCCCGTGGTCTCCCATGGTGCCGGAGAGAATAACGGCGTCGCCGGGGGTGATCTTGTCCGGGGAGAGTCCCGGATAGATCACCGTGCCGATGCCGGAGGTGTTCACATACAGCCCGTCGCCCTTGCCCCGTTCCACCACCTTGGTGTCCCCGGTGACAATCTCCACTCCCGCCTCCTCTGCGGCGGCGGCGATGGATGCCGCCACCCGGCGCAATTGCTCCACGGGAAAGCCCTCCTCAATCAGCAGGGACAGGCTCAGCACCTTCGGCTCTGCGCCGCACATGGCAAGGTCATTCACCGTGCCGCACACCGCCAGCTTGCCGATGTCCCCGCCGGGGAAGAACAGGGGGGAGACCACGAAGCTGTCCGTGGAGAAGGCCAGCGCCCCGGACAGGTTCACCACTGCCCCGTCCCCCAAGCGGTTCAATGTGTCGTTGTGAAACGCCGGGAGGAACAGCTCCTCAATCAGCTCGGCGGTCTTTCCCCCGCCGCTGCCATAGTCCAGCGTGATAATCTCCTCTGTCATAGCAAATCCTGATACCTCCATGCCGCCGCACAGGCACCCTCCGAGGACACCATACACGGCCCCACCGGATGCTCCGGGCGGCAGCGTGTCCCAAACAGGGGGCAGTCCTGCGCCCGGCACTCGCCGCAGATGATCTCCCCGCAGCGGCAGCCCTTGGGCTCCTGCCCGGTGAGGGGGGCAAAGCCGAACCGCTTTGATGCGTCAAAGGGGGCAAATTCCTCCCGCAGGGCAAAGCCGCTCTCCGGAATCTCCCCCAGACCCCGCCACACATCGCCGCAGGGCTGCAGCACCTGCTCCATCACCGCCTGCGCCGCCGGGTTCCCCTGAGGGGAGACAGTGCGGGTGTACTCGTTTATCAGAGCGCTCTCCCCCCGGCGCACCATGTCCAGCAGGGTGTACACCGCCGAGAGCAGATCCCCTGTTTCGAACCCCGCCACCACAGCACCCAGACCGTACTCCTCCGGGAGAAAGCGGAAGGCCTCTGAGCCGGTGATGGCCGCCACATGTCCGGGGCAGAGAAAGCCCCCCACGGCGCAGCCCTCCCGTGCCAGCAGGGCACGCAGCGCAGGCTCCGTGCGCTTCAGCAGGCACAGCATGGAGAAGTTCTCCGTTCCCCGGCGCTGCGCCTCCAAAACGGTGAGGGCGGTGCCGGGGGCAGTGGTCTCAAAGCCCACACCGGCAAAGACCACCTGACGCTCCGGGTGCTGCGCCGCAAACTCCAGCGCATCCATAGGGGAGTAGACCCAGCGCACGTCCGCCCCCAGCGCCTTGCGCCGGTTCAGGCTGTCGGAAGGGTCGGAGCCGGGCACCCGCAGCAAATCCCCGTAGGTGCAAAGGGTCACACCCGGACGCCCGCTCAGCTCCATCAGGGCGTCTATCACCCCGGAGGGGGTGACGCACACGGGGCAGCCGGGGCCGGAGAGCAGCTCCACCCCCGGCGGGAGGAGGGAGCGCAGTCCCGATTTTGCAATGGCCATGGTATGGGTGCCGCAGACCTCCATCAGCTTCACAGGGGGGAGCTTCATCTCCCGTATCCCCCGTGCCAGCGCCGCTGCCCCGGCGGGGCGGCGGAAGTCAGCCCCCCATGGCATGTGCCATCTCCTCAATCGCCTTCAGGTTCTCCAGCGCCTGCTCCTCCCGGAGGCGTTCAATGGCAAAGCCTGCGTGGGCAATCACATACTCCCCCACCTTCGGCTCTCGCAGCAGGTCCACCCGGATACGCCGCTGAATCCCGTCCAGCTCGCCAATGGCATCGTTTCCGTCAATTTTCGTCAGTTTTAAGGGAACCGCAAGGCACATGGTCATCCTCCTTGAGCTGCGCCGATGAAAACCTGTCCCAGAGGGATACCCTGATCTCCGGGGGAGACCCTGCGGTGGACATAGGGGACAAAGCCCCCCTGCGTCAGCGTGTCCACCGTCCGGGACAGGAGATAGTCGTTGTGAAAGACCCCGCCGGAGAGCACCACCCGGTTCAGTCCGGTGCATTGGCGGGCATACTCGGCGTGGGCCAGCGCCAGCGCCGAGAGGGTGTTCATAAACCGGGCGGCACGAACCGGGTTTTCCCTGCCGTCCTCCAGCAGGGCGTTCACCAGTGCGCCGGTGTCCAGCGTGAGGCAGTCCCCCCGCTGGAAAAAGGAGAGGGGATAGCCCCCCTTCACGTCCTGCGCCGCCATGGCCTCCAGCAGCACTGCCCCCTGACCCTCGTAGCTCACCCGCTGCCGCCCGGTGAGCAGGGCATACACCCCGTCAAAGAGCCGCCCCATGCCGGAGGAGCGGGGGGCGTTCGTCCCCGAAGCGATCATCCGGGAGAGCATGGCTCCCTGGGGGTGGCGGCTGTCCTGCTGCCGCTTCGCCAGCGTCAGCAGGGCGTGGGCAGTCCTGCCGATTTCCAGAGCGCACCTGTCCCCGCCGGGGAGGGGGATGGGCTGGATGCTGCCCAGCCGTTTCACGCCGGCATAGTCCCCCGCAAGGCACTCAGCGCCCCAAATCGTGGCGTCCGTGCCATAGCCGGTGCCGTCCCAGACAAGGCCGATGCACTGCCCCTGCAGGCCGTTGTCCGCCATACAGGAGGCCATGTGGGCGTGGTGGTGCTGCGCCTGAATCAGGGGCAGACCCTCCCGGCGGCTGCGTTCTCTGGCGTAGGCGGTGGAGCGGTAGTCCGGGTGCAGATCGCAAACCAGAAGCCTCACAGGCAGGTCAAAGGCGTGCTGAAAGCGGTCTATCTGATGGACATAAAACTCTTCCGTCTCATAGTCCTTCAAATCCCCGATATGCTGGCTGAGAAAGGCCTCCCGCCCCCGGACGAAGGCAAAGCCTCCCTTCTGCTCCGCCCCCAGCGCCAGAACGCCGGTACAGTCCCGGTGCAGCGCCACGGTGGCGGGGGCATAGCCCCGGCTGCGGCGAAAGAACAGGGGCTCTCCCCGAAATAGGCGCAGCAGGGAGTCGTCACAGCGGTTCACAATCTCCCGGTCATGCTTCAAAAGCCCGTCCGCCAGCTCCTTCCAGCCCTCGTCCTCCGTCCGGCAGACCACCGGGCGGTCAGAGCGGTTCATGCTGGTCATCACCAGCGGGGAAACCTCCCTCAAAAGCAGGTGGTGAACCGGAGTGTAGGGCAGCAGGATGCCCAGCTCTCCCGTCTCGCTCAAATGCTCCGGGCAGTCCGGGCGCTTTTTCAGCAGTACAATGGGGGCGGCGGGGCTTTCCAGCGCCCGGCGCTCCTGCTCGTTTACATAACATAATTCCGCCGCCTGAGGGGCGTCCCGGCACATGAGGGCGAAGGGGCGCTCATCCCGGCGCTTGCGGCGGCGCAGCTCCGCCACGCTCTCTGGCGCATCCGCCCGGCAGGCCAGATGATAGCCCCCCAGACCCTTCACCGCCACAATGCCGCCCTGTTGCAGCAGCCGGACGGCATTTGCGATGGGTTCACCCGGCGGCTCTCCTGTCCTGTCCCAAAACCGCAGAACAGGGCCGCAGTCCGGGCAGCAGTTGGGCTGGGCGTGGTAGCGCCGGGAGGCGATGTGGTGATATTCCCTATCGCACCGGGGGCACATGGGAAAGGCGCTCATGGCGGTATTGTCCCGGTCATAGGGCAGGCGGCGGAGAATGGTGAACCGGGGGCCGCAGTCGGTGCAGTTGATAAAGGGATGGCGGAAACGCCGGTCCTTTGGGTCAAACAGCTCCTGCCTGCAAAGGGCGCAGGTGGCGGTGTCCGGGCTGACCAGCGCCCTTCCCTGTCCGGGGGGCGGGCTTGGCAAAATGGAAAAGCCCCGCTCCCCCTGCTGGGGCGGTACAGTGTCCATACGGATATGGTCAATGCGGGACAGGGGCGGGGCGTGCTCCACAATCAGCCGGGGCAGCCGGGCAAGGGTTTCCCCCTCCCCCTGCGCCTCCAGCTCCACCCCGTCCACGGTGTTCCGGCACCAGCCGGTGAGGGCATATGCCTGCGCCAGCCGGTGGAGGGCAGGGCGAAAACCCACCCCCTGCACAATGCCGGAGATGTGCAGCCGTACCCGCTCAGGCATTCTCCGCCGCTTTCGCCTCTGCCTCCGCCTTGGCCTTTTTCTTTGCCTCGGCGGCGGCCTTCATCTCCGCGATCTGCTCCGGGGTGAACTTGGGCTTTGCCCCGGCGGCGGCAGGAGCGGCAGGAGCGGCTCCTCCGGCGGCGGCCTTAGCCGCCTTTGCCGCCTCCGCCTTGGCCTTCATCTCTGCGATCTGCTCCGGGGTCAGCTTGGGCTTGGGTGGGGGTGCTTTTTTGATAAAGGTGCCGGAGACGAGAAAATCCTCCGGCTTGGTGCCCACGATCATATAATCCTCCGTGAGGGTGATCGCCTTTTTGGAGCAGAAGTCGGAACAGGTGCTGCAGAAGGTGCAGGAGGTCATGTCATAGGTGAAGGTGATCTGCTGGTCTCCGTTTTCCAGCTTCACGATCTCCCTTGTAATCGCCTGTGGGGCGCAGACCCTCATGCACATGCCGCAGTTGATGCAAAGGGTGGGGTCATAGTGGAGCCGTCCCCGGTAATGGGGGGCGGCCTTTGGCGGCTCCCCGGCGGGGAAGGCCTCCGTGCTGGGCTTTTTGAACAGGTTGGAGAGGGCTTTTGTCACATAGGGCAGCATCACTTGCGCATCTCCTTTCGCTTCTGTTCCAGAATCTCCGTGGCCTGGGCCAGCGCCGCCACAATGGCCTCCGGCTTGGGGGTGCAGCCCGCCACGGACACATCCACATGGGTCCACTTCTCCAGCGGCCCGTCAATGGCATAGCTGCCCTTGAACACGTTGCCGCTTCTGGGGCAGGAGCCAAGGCTCACCACCACACGGGGCTGGGGCACCTGCTCCAGCGTGCGGATGAGCCGGTCACGGCTCTGCAGGGTCACCGGGCCGCTGACCACCACAATGTCCGCCTGACGGGGGGTTCCGGTGAGGCGGAAGCCCAGACGCTCTGCGTCATAGCGGGGGGTGAGTACGCTCACCAGCTCAATATCACAGCCGTTGCAGGAGCCGGCGTTGATGTGGAAGATCCACGGGCTTTTCGCCATGCTCCTGTCGATCATCTTTTCAAACATCCTGCGCCCTCCTTACAGACCGAAGAATACCAGCACCAGACTCACCAGCGCCAGACCAGAGACCCACGTCCAGTAGAATTTGAACACCTGCTCCACCCGGAACCGGGCGCACACGGCGTGGGGAAGGCTCATGGTCAGGAAGGTGAGCAGCAGGCATACCACAGCGAGAATCGCCCCGTCCGCCGCAGCGATGCCGGTGGACATGCCCCCCAGAAACAGGACATAGAACAGTGCGGTCATCACATACAGTTTCACCATGTGGGTCAGCTTATATACCGCAAGGGGCTTGCCGCTGTACTCCGAGAGCATCCCCTCGCAGATTTCCGTCTCCGCCTCCGCCACGTCGAAGGGGTGCATCCCCACCTCGCAGGGAATGACGAAGAGCATGGCAAGGGCGGCGGGAATCAGGCTCCAATGGCAGATCAGCGGGCCGTTTGCCGCCTGATAGTTCCAGATCTCCGTGAGGGAGAAGGTGAGGGGCACGCCTGCCTCAGACAGAATGACGGTTTTCAGGCTCACCGCCAGAATCACCAGCACGAAGGGCAGCTCATAGGAGATCATGGCCACCATCTCCCGGCTCAGACCCACCCCGGCAAAGGGGGAGCCGGAGGCGGAGGCGCCCACCATGCCGCACACGCTCACCAGCGTCAGCAGGTACAGCACCACCACCAGATCACTGTTGCCGGAGAAGGCAGGTCTGCCGTTCACCACAGGGAGGAACAGGGGAATGGTGACCAGCGCCGCAAAGCCCGCCACCGGGGCGAACAGATAGACCCCCCGGCGGGCATGGCGGGGAATGATGGTCTCCTTGCCGCAGCACTTGAGTACGTCATACCAGTTTTGCAGCAGGGGAGGCCCCACCCGGCGCTGCATCCGGGCGACCAGAATCCGGTCTGCCCCGGAGAGGAGAATCCCCATGGCCACGCAGAACAGCCCGCCGGGATAGACCAGCAGAAAGAACAGATTGTTCAAAACAAATTCCATGTTGTCCTCCCTCCTCAAAGTGCCAGCGTACACACCAGCAGCACGAAGGCAATCGCCGCCACGCCGTAGAGGGTGTAGTCATTCACAATGCCGCTGTGCCAGCGCTGCATCACGGCGAAGTAGCGCTTCCAGTTGTGCTTGAAGCCCCAGAACAGGTCGCTGCCGCCTACCTGAGAGTAGACCGCCTCCTCCCCGGAGAAGAAGGAGTCGTACTTCGCCCCGGCGGCGCCGTCCTGCGTCTGGGAGATGTACTCGTGCGCCTCGTCCCGTGCGCTGCCCAGAATGGCAACGATGGCCACGGCGCAGGTGACGGAGAACAGCAGCGCCAGCCACGACAGCGGCGACCACGCCCCGCCCACAGGCAGTGCGCTCACCTCTGCGCCGGGCACGCCGTGGGCGGCGGCATAGCCCTCCCCCATGGCGGCATCCACATAGGCGGGGATATTCGCCACGGCGGACACGGCGGGAGTGAGGAGAAAGCGCTGGATCTGTGCGGGGAAGATACCCGTCAGCAGGCACAGTGCCGCCAGCACCCACATAGGCGCCCGCATGGACAGGGGAACCTCCTCCACCCCGGCATACTCTGCCGGGAGCTGTCCGAAAAAGACGCTCTGGGTCACCTTGATAAAGGAGGCCAGCGTCAGCACGCTGGTAATCAGTGCGCACACGCACACCGCCAGATAGAACAGGTTGTGGTGGATCAGCCCCGCCGTGAAGGTGGCCTGATAGATCATCCATTTGGAGGCAAAGCCGTTGAAGGGGGGCAGGCCGCTGATAGAGGCGGCGCCGATGAGAAACAGCGCCGTGGTCTTGGGCATCCGCCGGGACAGCCCCCCCAGCCTGTCCAGATCCAGAGAGCCTGTCTGGTGCTGCACCGCTCCGGCGGTGAGGAAGAGCAGACCCTTGAAGATGGTGTGGTTCATGGCGTGGTACAGCCCTGCGCCCAGACCCAGCGCACTGCTCAGCCCCGCCACGGTAATCACATAGCCCACCTGAGAGATGGAGTGGAAGGCGAGAAGGCGCTTGAAGTTGTGCTGGTTGAAGGCCATGGTGACGCACACGAACATACTCACTGCCCCAAAGCCGGTGACCAGATAGGACACCGTGACCACATTGGCGTTCTGGAACAGCACATAGATCAGCCGGATAATGCCGTAAACGCCGCACTTGGTGAGCACACCGGAGATCATCAGGGAGATGGAGGCGGGAGCCACGGCGTGGGCATCCGCCGCAAGGGGATGGAAGGGGAAGAGGAAGGCCTTTGTGCCAAAGCCCACAAACAGGAAGGCAAAGGCCATGTGCAGCACGGTGTTCCCCCGGAAGGCGGGCACCAGTGCGGCAATCTGCGCCAGATTCAGGGTATGAAGCTGGGAGTAGGTCATGGCAATGCCCACCAGCACGCAGGTAGAACCCAGAGAGCCCACCGCCAGATACTTAAACGCACCCTCCAGCGCCCCCTCGTAGGTGGTACGGAAGGCGGTGAGCGCCACGGCGGTGAAGGTCATAATCTCGATCATCACAAAGACGTTGAACAGATCCCCCGACAGCACCAGACCCAGCACCGAACCGGAGAGCATGAGAAACAGGGTGTAGTAGTTGCTCAGGGCATCGTCATGGTTCATGTAGGTGAAGGCGTAGAAGCAGGAGACGAACACCGCCACGGTGACGATCAGGGCAAAGAACAGGCTCAAAGCGTCCACCTCAAGGCAGATGCCGATGGCCCAGCCCTCCACCGGCTCCCAGCCGCCCAGCCAATAGGTGATGATCTGTCCCTGCAGCATCACAGGCCGGATGAGGCAGAGCATCATGGCAAGGGGGGCGGTGACGGCAATGCCGGAGACCACCCTGCCCGCCTTTTCGCTGGCTCTTCCCACCAGAGAGGTGAGAAACGCCCCCAGAAACAGGGTGATGACGGACAGAATGGGAAATTCATTCCAAAATTGTTCCATTATCCTCTCAGCCTCCTGATCTCACGGGTGTCCAGCGTGCCATACTGGCGCTTCAGCATCATGCACAGGCTCAGGCTCATGGCAGTGGTACAGGCGCCGATGACGATAGAGGTGAGGGTCAGCGCCTGAGGGATGGGGTCTACAAAGAAGCTGGCACGGCTCAGCTCGGAGATGGTGAAGATAGGGGCGGTGCCGCCGGGGTGGAAGCCCACGGTGACCACCATCAGGTTTGCCCCGTAGTCCACAAGGCTCATCCCGATGACCACCTTTATCAGGTCATGCTTTGTCACCATGCAGTACACTCCAAGGGCAATCAGGGCAAAGCAGCCCACATAGTTGACGATCATCATTTCGGCTGCTCCTCCTCTTCCTCCGTCGTCTCCCCGCCCCGGTCAAGGGTGGAGAGCATCATCATCAGCAGGCAGATAATCCCTGCCATCACATGGTAGCCCACGGCGTCGTTCATCAGCACGCTGGTCTCCAGCTCCCTGCCTGCAAAGACAAAGTTGAAGCAGAAGTTCAGCCCGGTGAACACGCCCAGCAGGGCAATCACCACATAGATCATCTCCGCAATGGTCTCGCTGGAGTGGAGCAGGCGCTGGGAGAAGGAGTGCTTCACCTGACCTTCGCCGTGGCCCAGATAGACCAGCAGAATGGCGCTGGCAATGAGCACGCCCCCCTGAAAGCCGCCGCCGGGGCTGGTGTTGCCGTGGAAGACCACATAGCAGCCGAACACGCAGGCAAGGGGCAGAAACAGGTCTGCGGCGCAGCGCACGATCACGTTTTTCTTTTTCAGCTTCATGCCGCATCCTCCTTCCCCTGCCGCCCGGCCTTGGGCTTTCTCAGAATCACCAGAGAGCCTGCAATGGCGGCGATGAGGATAAAGCTCTCGCCCAGTGTGTCATAGCCTCTGAAGTTAAACACCACGCTGAACACCACGTTTTCCGCAGCGGTCTTGTCCAGATTCTCGTTGACGATGACGGCGGCTGCGCCGTCGGCAGTGGTGTTGTCATAGCTCTGGGGGTTTTCGTACAGGGCGACCAGATCGGTGCCCTCCCCGTTGTAGGTGTCCGGGCCGGCTGCCATGTGCCATGCGGCGGATGCGCCGCACACCAGCAGCACCGCCAGAGACAGGGCGAGGACAATTCTCTTTCCGTTCATTTTTCCTCCCCCTTCTCCGTATCCACCCTGCGCAGGGCGATGATAAACAGCACCGTGGACAGCACCGCTCCCACGCTGGCCTCCGCAATGGCCACGTCCGGCGCCTGCAGGAGGATAAATTCCAGAGCGATGAAGGAGCCGGTGGCGGCAAGGGCGATAACGGAGTCAATGCGCTTTTCCGCCCGCACGGCCACGCAGGCGGCGGCCACCGCCCCGCACACGGCCAGGGTGTTGAGAATAAAGATCAGCGTCCCGTTCATGCCTCGGCATCCTCCTTCCAGTCGTCCAGCACCATCTCCCGCTCCGGCTTCACGCCCATCTGATAGGCGGCCTTGCACAGGGCATGGTTGGAGATGGGGTTGGTGCCCAGCACCAGCACCAGCATCAGCGCCAGCTTTACCCACACCCCGGCGCCCATGCCCCGGCTCAGGGCATACAGCACCCCGGAGAGCACCAGAGAGATGGTGCCCATGGTGGCCACGCAGGTGGACGCCTGCAGCCGGGTGAACACATCCGGCATACGCAGCACCCCCAGCACCCCCACCAGATTGAAAAACAGTCCGATGCACAGCAGGACAGTGATTGCCATTTCCATGCTCACATCCTCCCTTCCAGATACCGTGCCACAAACACCGTGCCCACAAAGCCCAGAAGGGCGACTACCATGGCCACGTCCAGATAGATGCCCCGCCCGCTGTGGAGGGAGTACAGTGTCAGCGCCATAGCGGACACCAGATCCAGCGTGTCCGCCGCACACATGCGGTCTGCCGCCGTGGGGCCTTTGAAGATCCGCCAGAGCAGCAGGAAATCCAGCGCCACGCAGAAGATGGCTCCTATTAAAAATCCGCTCATTTCCAAATCCTCCCGATCCAGCGCTCCATGCGTCCCTTGATGATCTCCCCGGCCTTGTCCCGGTCGGTCTCCGATACGTCGATCCAGTGGACATAGTAGTAATTGCGTCCCTGCTCGTCCTCCGCCACGTCCATGGTGATGGTGCCGGGGGTGAGGGTGATGCAGTTGCTCACCGCCGCAAGGCCGTACAGGCTTCTCACCTGCTCCGAGGCGGGGATGCGGATGATGCCGGGGTGGAAGTCCGCTCTGGGGCTGAGCACCAGCCGTGCCATGCTCAAATTCGCCTTGATGACCTCCCAGAGAAAGACAAAGAGGAAATACACCCCCATAAGCACCAGACGCACCGGGTTATAGAGATAAAAAGCGTCGTCATGGATGAAATACAGATGTGCAAACCCGGCGGTGACGCCGCTGACCAGCGCCCCAAGTATCAGCTCTCTGGGGGCAAAGGACATGGTCAGCAGCAGCCAGAAAAGGAAGCACAAAATAAAGGTGGAAAGCCACTTGCCAAAGGAAAACCCACGTTGCACAACAATCCCTCCCGTCACTGTGATGCTCTGCCCAGGGCGGCGTCAATGCGCTGCGCCACCCAGCCGCTGAGTTCTTCCAGACCCTGCCCGGTACGGCTGGAGGTGTGGAAGATGGTGATGTCTTTGTTCACGCTGCGGGCGCTGCGCTCCACCCGTGAATCGTCAAAGCCAAAGTATTCCTTCAAATCGTACTTGTTCAGCGCCAGAGCGTCGCTGGTGGAGAACATCAGGGGGTATTTCTCCACCTTGTCGTCCCCCTCCGGGATGCTGAGGATGGCAAGGCGGAAGCTCTCGCCGATATTGAACTCCGCCGGGCAGACCAGATTGCCGATATTCTCCACAAACAGCACGTCCAGCTCGTCCAAATGGAAATGGGGGAGGATGTGCTGGATGCTCATGGCCTCGATATGGCACGCCCCGTCCGTGTCCAGCTGCACCACGGGAAGGCCCAGGGCGTGGATGGTGTCCGCATCAATCTGCCCTGTGATGTCCCCTTCGATTACGCCGATTCTGTATCTCTCCCGCAGCCTTGCAATCAGCTCCACAAGGGTGCTGGTCTTCCCCGCACCGGGGGAGCCGAGTATATTCACCAGACAGACCCCGTGGCCGGCAAGCTCCGCCTTCACCGCTTCGCTTACGTCCTCGTTCCACTCCATCACCTGGTGCATGACCTTGATTTCCAACGCTATTCCACCTCAATACTCTCTACATAAAATTCCCTGCCCTGATCCAGATGCAGGTCAATGCCCCCGCACTGGGGGCATTGGATATGGTGCTTGTCAATCTCCCCCTGCCAGCGGCAGCTCCGGCAGGTCATCAGAAGGGGCAGCCGCTCCAGCCGAAGCTGCGCCCCCGCCGCCACGGTGTCCCGGCTGAGCAGGTCAAAGTAATAGGCAAGGCTCTGGGGCACTACGCCGGAGTAGTCCCCGATCTTCAGCCGTACCTCCTTCACCCGCTTCACCTCATGCCCCTGCGCCGCCTCCTCCACAATCCGGAGGATGCTCTGGGTCAGTGCCAGCTCGTGCATCTCACCTGTCCAGACAGGAGAAGCAGGGGTCTATGGAGGCCACGATCAGCCCTGCGTCCGCCACGGTGTTGCCCACCAGCATCACCGGCACAGTGGGAGCGGTTTTAAAGGTGGGGACGTGGATGGAGAGGCGGTGGTTGGTCTGGCCGCCGTCGGTGACTACCTTATAGACCAGATGGCCTCTGGGTGCCTCATGGCGGGCAGTGAACTCCCCGGCGGGAACCTTGGGCATTTTGTTGCCCAGATTGATGGCGCCCTCCGGCAGCAGGTCACAGGCCTGACGGATGATCTTGATGCTCTCGTAGATCTCACGCACCCGGATGACCACTCTGGCGTACACGTCGCAGGAATGCTCCACAGGCACGTCAAAGGTAAAGTCCTCATAGCAGCAGTAGGGGGCGTCCCGGCGCACGTCCATATCCACCCCGGAGGCTCTGGCATGGGGTCCCACGGTGCCGAGGCGCAGGGCGTCCTCTGTGGTGAGAATGCCCACGCCCTTGGTGCGCATGGCAAGGGTCTTGTCCGTGGTGAGGTAGCGGGTGATGTGGCCCATCTTCTCCTCCAGATCGTCCATGGCGGAGAGCAAATCCCGGCGCTGATCGTCGCTGATGTCCCGGCGGGAGCCGCCGATGGTGACCATGGCGTAGTTCACCCGGTTGCCGGTGAGGTTTTCCAGCGTGTCCATGGTGCGCTCCCGGTCGTTCCAGATCTGCATGAACATGGAGTCATGCCCCACGATATGGCAGGCGATGCCCAGCCAGAGCAGGTGGGAGTGGATGCGCTCCAGCTCCTCGATGATGACCCGGATATACTGCCCCCGCTTTGGCACCTCTGCGCCCATGATATGCTCAATGCACATGGCATAGGTCAGGGCGTGGGAGTGGGAGCAGATGCCGCACACCCGCTCCACCAGCACCAGCGTCTGGATAAAGTTGCGCTCCTGCGCCAGCTTTTCAATACCCCGGTGGTTATAGCCCACGAACACCTTTGCGTCCGTGATCCGCTCCCCGTCCACCGTCAGCCGGGCGTGTACCGGCTCCTCCAAGGCAGGGTGGTAGGGGCCGATGGGGATGGTATAGCTCATGGAATGACCTCCTCTGCCGGTGCAATCCGGCATTGTTTTCCCGTTCTCCCGCAGCACTGCGGGGATGAAACGTGCCCATTTTCATCAAATGGGACACGACTGCAATCATAATCATTATAAGAAGCAGACCCCCCAGCGTCAAGGTGTTTTTGTTGGAAATGCCGGGAATAATGAGAATCGGGGCATTGTTTTCTGTCTCCCCTCCCTGTCCTCCCGCATTTCACAGTCCTTTCCACGGGACAGGAAATGTGTTATACTCTGGGAAGAACGATTCGTGAGGTGATTTCATGTCCCGCGTTCCCATTCAGAAAACGAAGCTGCTGCACCTGCTGGACATCCTCTCCCGTGAGAGCGACGAGGAGCACTGCCTCTCCGCCCCGGAGCTTGCCCGGCTGCTCAATGCAAGGGGGGTGCCTGCCGAGCGCAAGAGCATTTACAGCGACATTGAAATGCTCCGGGAGATGGGGCACGACATTGAGCGCATGCCCAACCGGGGTTACTGCCTGCTCCACCGGGACTTTGAGCTGGCGGAGCTGAAGCTGCTGGTGGATGCGGTGCAGTCCTCCCGGTTCATCCCGGCGGGGAAGAGCGAACAGCTCATCGAGAAGCTGGAGCAGCTCACCTCCCGGCATCAGGCCAGCGCCCTGCAGCGTCAGGTCTATGTGGCGGGGCGGGTGAAGAGCCTGAACCAGTCCATCTACTATAACATTGACTCCATCCACACCGCCATTGCCCGCCAGCGGCAGATCACCTTCCGCTATTTCAAGTTCGACCGCCAGCGCCGGAAGGTCTACCGCCGGGGCGGGGAGCCCTACCGGGTCAGCCCCTTCACCCTGCTGCGCAGTGACGAGAACTACTACCTCATCGCCTACGACCCCCAGCATGAGGAGATCCGCCACTACCGGGTGGACAAGATGGATCACATCGACGTGACCCAGCGGCGGATTCAGGGGGAGGCGCTGTATCAGGACATGGATCTGGGGGAGTACGCCCGGATTCATTTCGGCATGTTCCGGGGCAGCGAGGCCAATGTCATCCTGCGGTGTGAAAATGCCATGGCGGACATTCTCATTGACCGCTTCGGGGAGCAGGTGAGCATGGTTCCCGTGGATGAGGAGCATTTCAACGCCACGGTGCATCTGGCGGTCAGTCCCCAGTTTTTCGGCTGGCTGTGCGGTCTGGGCAGGGGCATCTCCATCGCCGCCCCGGACTGGGTGGCGTATGCCTTTCGCAACCACATGGAGCAGGTGTTGAAGCAGTATCGGTAGGGGGACAGCGGGGGCACATGGTGCGCCCCTGCGGATAAAACAATGCCCGTCCGGGCAGGGGGAATGGAGCCCTGTCCGGACGGGTGGTTTTTATTGAAAAAAGGAGGATTGTTTTCTGTCTGCTTATGCGTCTGCGCTCTCCCCGGCGGGGGCGGTGTTCTCCTGCGTGGGAGCGCCGCCGTC
>CAJOOV010000038.1 GCA_905236265.1 uncultured Oscillospiraceae bacterium
CCCAGCAGCACCCGCCCCTCCGGTCCGATCTGCTCCCGGAGGCTGGCAACGGCGGATTTGCAGAAATCCCCCATATTCCAATCTCCCCCAGCGCCGCAGACCTGATAAAGGAAGTTGTGCAGCATTTGCAGGCCGTACTGGGTGTGGTTCACCTCAGGGTGGAACTGAACGCCGTAAAAGCCCCGGCGCTCGTCGGCAATGGCCACGTTAGGGCAGGCGGCGGAATGGGCAGTGAGGGCAAAACCCTCCGGCACACGAGCCATATAATCCCCGTGACTCATCCATGTGACACTCTCCTCAGTCAATCCCTGAAACAGTTTGCAGGACGTGTCAAAGTAGGTGGTGGTCTTGCCATACTCTCTGGCAGAGTCATCCTGCGCCTGCGTCACCAGCCCGCCCAGACTGTGCGCCATAAGCTGACAGCCGTAGCAGATGCCGAGAATGGGGATGCCAAGGGCAAAAATCTCCTCGTCACAGTGGGGGGCGTCTGCCAGATAGACACTGTCAGGGCCTCCGGTGAAGATAATGCCAATGGGCTGCTTTGCCTTTAACTGAGAAAGGGGAGTGGTGTAGGGCAGCACCTCGCAGTAGACGCCGCACTCCCGTACCCGTCTTGCAATGAGTTGGTTGTACTGTCCGCCAAAATCCAGAACAATGACAAGCTGGTGGGACATAAAGCTCATTCCTTTCCTGTCAGTTTTTTTCCCGCTTATTCTACCATGCCCCGGAAAAATGCGCAACGAGGAATGCACAAAAGAACACAGAAAAAAACCGGAGGCGCAGGCGCCTCCGGTGAAAAATAGAATACGCCGGGCAGTTACATCACGTCAATGCCCTTGTCCGCAAGGAAGGAGCGGATTTTGTCGGTGGACTGCTGAGAGATCACATGCTCCATGGCACAGGCGTCCTGAAAGGCCTGCGCCTCGTCCACGCCCATTACCTGATGCAGCAGGGTCTGCAAAACGTGGTGCTTCTCCGCCGTGACCTTGGCCACGTTCAGCCCCTCCTCCGTCAGATAGATCTCCCGGTATTTCTCATTTGTCACCAGTCCCCGCTGGTGCAGGGCATTCATCGCACTGTTCACGCTTGCCTTGGAGACATCCAGCCGGGCGGCAATATCGCTCACTCTTGCGCCGGAGCCGCCAAGGGACAGTTCATAGACCGCTTCCAAATAGTTTTCCATGGAAAAAGTCAGATTAGCCATACAATCACCCCTGTGAGCCCAATCATATTGGTACTATTATACACAGGAATGGGCGGTTAGCAAAGAGAAACAATTCTCACTCCACCTGATAGCCCTCCTGAGACAGCACCTGAAGGGCACGCCGGAAGTCTCCCTCCTTTACCAGAATATAGTCCGTGTTATAGGTGGAGACGGCGAAAATGCCGATCTGATGTGCGGCGAGTATGCCGGAGATACGGGAGAGAATACCGATCAGGGAAAAATCCAGCTCTCCCTGAATCCGAAACCCCCGCCAGCCGTCCTCTCTGGCAATGGTCTTTGCGGGTACGTCCTGCGTCCTGCAAACCAGAGAAACCTCCTCATCTGTCCTGCCGAGAAAATAGAACGCCCCGCTCAAATCCACATCCTCCGGCGAGGCCAGCTTGCACACCGTGAGGGCGTGAGAAAGCTGCTTTAATACCATAGAAGTCACCTTCCTGAATTACAGTGATGGCGTTATCATAGCAAAAAAACAGGGGAAAGGGAAGGGGAGGCATGAAAAAGGGTTCAGGAGGGGGAAAACAGCGGGGGATTGCTTGACGGGAATGCCGGTTCAGGATAATATATTGGTGTATCTCATATGCCAATCCGGCACAGACATAACAAATCAGCAGAACAGGGGGAACCCATGAGAGCGCAGTTTACAAATATCCGATCCCTGCTGGGGGCGTTGGCGGAGGCGATGAACCTCATCAACCCGGACATGGAGCACCATCACGAACAGACCGCATATCTGTCCTATCTGATTGCACAGGAGATGGGTATGTCACGGGGACTTGTCATGGAGAGCGTGTATGCTGCGCTGCTTCACGATGTGGGCTCCATCACCAGCGAGCGCCCAAAATCCGTGCTGGAGATTGAGAGAAGCGCAGTACAGGTGTCTGCCGCCGGGGCGAGAATGCTCCGGGGGCTGCCGAAGTTTTCCAGAATTGCGGAGATTATCCGATTCTGCCAGTGCAGCTGGGAGAGTGTGCAGCGGGGGTTAGAGTGCCGGTGCTGTTCAGAGATGGATGTCACCCTTGCAAAGCTCTCCTGCGTGGTGCATCTGGCAGACCGGGTCTCCATTATGGTCAATCCGTCGGAGCCGGTGCTGAATCAGGTAAAGTCCATCTGTGAGATTGTATCCGCCCAGCGGGGGAAGGAGTTTCTCCCTGAAGCGGTGGATGCCTTCTTACGCATCAGCGAGGCGGAGTACATCTGGATGGACGTGCTGTACCATCCCTCCTTCCTGATGATCTTCACCGGGGAGATCCAGTGGCTCTCACTGGAACGGGCGGCGGAGCTGACCCGGCTGATGTCCCGGATCATAGACTATCGCAGCGCCTTTACCGCCATGCACTCTGCAGGCGTTTCCGCCTCTGCCAAAAAGCTGGCCCAGCTTTCCGGCATGACGGAGGAAGAGGTGCTGATGATGGAGATTGCAGGCAACCTCCATGACGTGGGAAAGCTGAAGGTGCCCAAGGCCATTTTGGAAAAGCCGGGAAAGCTCACGGAGGCGGAGTTTAACATTATCAAGGAGCATACCTACTACACAAGGCTGATCCTCATGGGGGTAGACGGATTTGAGAAGGTGGCAGACTGGGCGGGGTTCCACCATGAAAAGCTCAACGGCAAGGGCTACCCCTTCCACATGCGGGCGGAGGAGCTGGATCTGGGCTCCCGTATCATGTCTGTGGCAGACATCTTCTCCGCCATTGCGGAGGTACGCCCCTACCGGAAGGGGATGCGCCGGGAGCAGATCGAGGACATTATGCGCCAAAACGTCCACTCCGGGGCAATCTGCGGGGAAATCGTCGGTTTGCTGCTGGACAATTACGAAGAGGTGGACTTTGCCAGAGACCAGCGCTCCCGGCAGGAGGGAGAGCGGTATTTCCAGTCATTGGAGCGGGAAACACCGGAGGAGAGCGTTTGATTGACGCACGGATGGAAGCACACGGGGCGGATTCCTTCATTGGGAAGGCCGCAGGATGATAGGAGAAAGGGGTTTATGATGAAGGAGCAACTGGTGGAATATCTGGTACAGAAGGGGGAGCTGCTTCCAGTCAAACGGCTTGCAGCGCAGCAGCTTCCAGGCGGGGAAAGGC
>CAJOOV010000039.1 GCA_905236265.1 uncultured Oscillospiraceae bacterium
GATACAGCCGCCGCCAAAAGCACTCAAAGCCGTTGGTGGAGGCCTATTTCGCATGGGTAAAAACCGTTGACCCGGAAACGGTCATTTCGGAGAACACCAGGAAGGGGTTGCAGTACAGTATAAACCAGGAAAAGTATCTGAAGGTATTCCTGACCAACGGAGCTGTTCCGATCGATAACTCAGCCTGTGAACGTGCGATTCGGCCATTCTGTGTTGGGCGGGCCAACTGGCGGCTGATTGATACGATTCACGGCGCACGGGCAAGTGCTGCGGTATACAGCATTGTAGAGACAGCCAAAGCGAACCATTTGAAACCGTATGAGTATTTGAATTACCTGCTCAGCGAGATGCCAAAGCACATGGAGGATACGGACTGCTCCTTCCTCGACACGCTGCTTCCCTGGTCAGAGAGCATTCCTGAAGTCTGCAAGAAACAGAGCTAAATACGTCACCCGGCGGTTGAAGAAGAGCCGCCGGGTGTTTTTTCGGGGGTACAGGTTATTTACCGTTTACGCTTGATTTTATTTTTGACCCTATACAGGTTGATAAGCAGTGGAATGAATGGCCTTTCAAATGCGACTTCATTATGGAGCGAGAAGTTCCACTTTTTTGAGGGAAATCTAGCTGAGCTAAACGGACCGCCAGGCTCTATTTGATGAACACTGGAAAAGACAACTGTGATATGATCTGTCCTCCATAATGTCAAAGAATGCTACTGACGATTCCACCGGCATCTGGCAGACCAAATCCACTCTATTGACTGCACAAAGGAGGCGCTGGCACAGAAGCGGTTCACAGATGATGTATGGATGTACCGCTTTGAGCTGGTGACCAAAAGCGGCAGAGTTTTCGGCTGGAAGGCTAGCCACGCCTTCGAGCTGCCCGCTGTCTTTGAGCGCCCCAATCACCCCTTCAGCCAATTCCAGTTTAAGGGAGAAACGCAGGAGGTTTTTGAACGGATCTGTCAGGATATCCACGGCGACTGGGTACGGCTTATCACCACCGGTGAACCCAATCTCGATTGGCAGCGCTTTTAGGGCGAAAACTCTCCTGTGCGTATCTATGACCGGGAAAGCCGCACGGAGCAATTGGATCGCCGGCTTCTCATGGAGGTCTGGGGTGATATGCGGTTCTATGAGAACTGAGAAAAAAGTGAGATAAAACAGGAAACTGATATGCTCCCCCTATCCTTGACAGTGGTTATATTCTTTCACTGTCTCTCATAGGGGGAGCATATCACCGTTCATTCAGATCAGGCGTTGCCGACATTTGCAGTATAGCATGCTTATCAATGGAAATCAAGCCACATAGTGAAGCATAGATCGTGCTGACAGATTACAGTTTAAACGGTTCTCGTTTGATCCCACGATTTCTGAAGCACATAATCCAGAAACAGTGCATTCTTCTCCGGCATTTCCCCTGCGGTATAGGCAAGTGTTTCCTCATAGCCGGCATTCTTTAACTCAGCCACAGGGATTTCCACAAATTCTTTTGCGCTGGCATCGCTGAGAAAGCTGAGATTGCCCAGCGTAACATATTTTCCGCAGGACAAGGCGTATGCCATGGATTGCAGATTGGTCACGATGCGTGTTTTTGGCTGTTTGAAAAAGCTGTGCAGCATGGTTGCTGTGACGTTATTGGCGGTAAAGGATTCTGAGGGCGATATGACCAAAAAGGTTTCCTCCGCCAGTTCCTGTAAGGACAGTTCTTTCCGTCCGGCAAGGGGATGGATCGCGGGAAGCACTGCAAAGATCCGCCGTCTTGCAAGAATTTCTGCCCGCACAAAGCGCAGATTATCATAGTCAAACCCGAGGGAAAAGCTGAAATCGATATGGTGGTTTTGCAACGCTTCCCGCTGCTCCCTCATGCTCAGAAAGCGAAAGGAGATAGGGATTTGCGGGAGATTCCGACGGGCAAGGTAATCCGAAAAGCCGCTGGCCAGCGCTTGGGGAGAAACACCTCCATGATAGTCTCGTAGAATGCTTACATTCAACTGGTTTTGCCGTGCCACAGCGCTCTGCTGCACCTCTGCAATGCTCTCCAAAAAGCGGCGGTAGAGTGGAAACCATGTGTCAAAAAACAGTGCGCCCGCCTCTGTCAGCTCCACGCTCTGCTTGGTGCGCTGAAACAGGGTAACGCCCAGTTCTTTTTCCAACCGCTGAATATACTTGGTCACGGTAGGCTGTGTGATAAACAGAATCTCGCTGACTTCCCGATAGTTTTTCTTTTGGGCGAGGGTCAAAAACGCCTCAATTTGCTCGGTTGTGATGTGATACATCCTTCGTCACCTCCTGTTGCAACCAGCTTATTCCATTTTGGAATTAAAGTCAAGAAGTTTCGTTATTGGACAATTTCATCGGCTGATCCTATAATTATTTTATCAAAACAACCCACTACATAAAAACAGAACGGAGGATGTATCATGGCAAAGACAAAGGAAAAGAAAGACTATCCCCAGCTTGCACGGGACATCGTGGCACTGGTGGGCGGAGCGGAGAACGTGGACTCTCTGACCCACTGCGTCACCCGGCTTCGCTTCAAGCTGAAGGACGAATCCATCGCAAAGGACAAGGAGATCGAGGCGCTGAAGGGTGTTCTTCAGGTGATGAAGACCTCCGGCCAGTATCAGGTGGTCATCGGAACGGACGTCACTCAGGTCTACGACGAAATTCTCGGTCAGAATCTGGTTTCCGCCCAAAAGCAGGAAAAAGCGCAGGAGCCCCAGCAGGAGGAAAAGAAAACCTTCCTCAGCGTGGCGATTGATACCATTTCCGGGATTTTCCTTCCCTTTATCGGTGCCTTTATGGCAACGGGACTTTTGAAGGGCATTCTGGTCATCTGCACCACCCTCAGCGTTCTCTCCCCTGAGAGCACCACCTACACCCTGCTGTTCTCCATGGCAGACGGTATGCTGACCTTCCTGCCTATCTTCCTTGCCCACACCGCTGGTAAGAAGTTCGGTGCCAACCCCTACGTCAGCATGGCCATTGCCGCAGCGCTGGTTCATCCCAATATCTCCGCTCTGTTCGGCAGCGGCGCACCGGTAGACTTTCTTGGCATCCCTGTGACCCTCATCAACTATCAGAGCTCTGTCATTCCTATCGTGGTAGCTGTGTTCCTACAGGCGAAGCTGGAAAAGCTGGTGCAGCCCCGTATCCATCAGGCAGTCCGGGGCATTATTGCTCCCATCATCTCTCTGGTAGTCGTGGGTCTGCTGACCTTCATGGTGATCGGCCCTGTCTCCAACCTGCTGGCTGTCACCCTGTCCAACGGCATCTCCGCTCTGCTGGGCATTGCACCCCCGGTTGCCGGCGCTGTGCTTGGCGCACTTTACCCCCTGATGCTGATCTTCGGCTTCCACTGGGGCATCATTCCTCTGGCCATGAACAACTTCGCCACCATGGGCGGCGATCCGCTGTTCGCCATCACCATGACTACCAACTTCGCTGTGGCTGGCTGCACTCTGGGCGTGCTGCTGAAAACGAAAGATCAGGATGTGCGTGAGCTGTCCCTGTCCGCCTTCGTCTCTGCGCTGCTGGGCGGTGTGACCGAGCCTGCCATCTACGGCGTACTGCTGAAGTACAAGAAGCCCTTTGCCATTGTCTGCGTCATGAGCGGCATCGGCGGCGTTATCCTGGCTATGTCCGGCGCACTGCTCACCGCCATGCTCACCGGCAATCTGATGACGCTGCCCGCTCTGGTTGCTATGATGGGCGCACCTGTGGCCATTGCCGCAGCCATCGGTGTCATTGGCGGTGCAGTATGTACCTACCTGTTCGGTTACAGCGACGACATGAACCAGAAGTAAGGAGAAAGACCTATGAATGCAATTCCCGCCATTGAGAAAAAAGACGGGGTCTGGAAGCTGCTGGTGGACGGCAAACCCATCATCCTTCTGGCTGGTGAAGTACACAATTCCAGCTCATCCTCTCTCTCCTACATGGAGCAGGTGTGGGAGCAGGGGAAGCAGCTGGGTCTGAACTGTTTGCTGCTGCCCATCACATGGGAGTTGCTGGAGCCGGATGAGGGGCGCTTTGACTTCTCTCTGGTAGACGGTCTCATTGAGCAAGCCAGAGCCCACGGCATGAAGATCGGCTTTCTGTGGTTCGGCACATGGAAGAACGCCCAGTCCACCTACGCCCCGGAGTGGGTCAAGCGGGATGTAAACCGTTTTCGCCGGGCTGAGCTGGAAAAGGGCAAGCACTACATCACAGTGAAAAAATTCTACAATCTGGCCTATTCCCCCCTCTCTTACCTCTGCGAGGAGACAATGAGGGCAGACGCCAAAGCCTTTGCCGCCCTGATGGCAGAGATTCGCCGGGTGGATTCTGAGGAGCACACGGTGCTCACCGTACAGGTGGAGAACGAAACCGGACTTATGGCTGCGGCAAGAGACCACTCAGACCAGGCGGATGCCCTGTTTTACGCCAATGTCCCCGCTGACTTTGCCGATTACATGCGCACACATACGGACACTATGGTTCCCGAGGTGCGGGAGGCTGTCCTGAACAGTGGAGAGAAGGGCAACTGGGAAGAGATGTATGGGGCGCAGGCGGAAGAGCTGTTCAGCGCCTACTACACCGCCCGCTACGTCAACACCGTGGCAGCTGCGGGCAAGGCGGAGTACCCGCTTCCCATGTCCGTCAACTGCTGGCTGAACCGGGACGGCGCTGCTGCTGGGGTGTATCCCAGCGGAGGACCTATTTCCAAAGTGCGGGAGGTCTGGAACTTCTGCGCTCCCAGCATTGACCTGTACGCTCCGGATATCTACCTGCCGGACTTTCAGGGCATCTGTGAGGAGTACACCCGCCGGGGCGAGCCTCTTTACATTCCTGAGTGTCCCACCCACTCCTACGCTGCCTCCCGAAACCTCCTGTGCGTAGGCAAGTATCACGCCATGTGCTACTCTCCCTTTGGCATTGAGGACATGGGGCAGCCCCTGAACCCCAGCCAGATGGCGCTGTTCGGGGCGGACGCCTCCGATCCTGCTCTGGCGAAGAGCCAGGACGTGGAGACCTACAGCCAGATCAACCACCTTCTGGGCGGCATGATGGACAAACTCCTCTCCCGCTACGGCACAGAGTATCTGGACGCAGCCTCCGGGGAATTTGAGCCGGAGCACGCCTTCCACATGGACGGGGTGGAGCTTCGGGCAAAATTCACCCAGCAGGAGGGCGGCTGTCTGATCTTGCGTGAGCGTGCGCAGGAGTTCTACATCCTCGCCCACCACACATGGCTGCACGTTCTCTCAGACCAGCCGGAGCTTCCGGGTCTTGACGTGCTGGCCTTTGAGGAAGGACGCTTTGAGGACGGCGTGTGGCAGCGCAGGCGCAGGCTCAATGGGGACGAAGTGGTGGCAAACACTTTCACCGCCGAGGCACCTGTGCTCCTGCGGGTAAAGCTGTTCACCTTCGCCTGAGACACACCTACACGCAGCATAACTTTGGGAGGGGTGAAAGCCCCTCCCAAAGTGGTATCAAAAGGGGGTAACTATGAGTTTTTCCAAAGATTTCTTATGGGGCGGTGCCTGTGCCGCCAATCAATTTGAAGGCGGCTGGGATGCTGATGGCAAGGGAGCAAGCGTGGCAGATCTCTGCACCAACGGCAGTCACACCAGCCCCAAGTGGGTGACCCGGACAGTTCACCCGGATCGTCTGTATCCCAGCCATGAAGCGGTGGACTTCTATCATCACTATGAGGAGGACATTGCCCTCTTTGCCGAGATGGGCTTTAAGACCTTCCGCACCTCCATCAACTGGACACGGATTTTCCACACCGGAGAGGAAGCAGAGCCCAACGAAGCAGGGCTGGCGTTTTATGACCGGGTCTTCGACTGCTGTAAAAAGTTCGGCATTGAGCCGCTGGTGACCATCTCACACTATGAACTGCCTTTTTCACTAGTGGAAAAATACAACGGCTGGGCGGATCGCCGTCTGGTGGGCTTCTACCTCCACTATTGCAAGACCATCTTTGTCCGCTATCAGGATAAAGTGAAATACTGGCTGACCTTTAACGAAATCAATGCCGGCACCATGCCTATGGGAACTGTTCTCTCTACGGGAACATTTCAGGGCTATGAGGGTCCCATTACGGAGATTCCCGACCGGCCGCAGGAGCGCTTTCAGGCGCTGCACCATCAGTTTATTGCCAGCGCTCTTGCCATCGCCTACGCCCATGAACACTATCCTCAGTTCCGCATGGGCAATATGAATCTGTTTGCCACCATGTATCCCCTGACCTGCGACCCGGACGATATATTGGCCTGTCAGCAGCAGATGCAGATGGTCAACTGGTTCTGCTCAGATGTGCAGGTGCGGGGCGCTTACCCCTACTACGCCAGTCGGTTCTTTGAGGAAAACAACATCCATATCGTCATGGAGGATGAGGACAGGGATATTCTCAAAAAGGGCACCATTGATTTCTACACCTTCAGCTACTATATGTCCAACTGCGTGACCACCCATGCGTCAGAGCAAAAAACTGCCGGAAATCTGATGGGCGGCATTAAGAATCCCTACCTGAAAGCCAGCGACTGGGGCTGGCAGATTGACCCCAAGGGATTGCGCTACACCCTCAATGAGATTTACAGCCGTTACGGCATTCCTGTCATGGTGGTGGAGAATGGGCTGGGTGCTTATGATGAAAAAGCAGCGGATGGCGCCATTCACGATGACTATCGAATCGACTACCTCCGCCAGCATATTCAGCAGATGTCCGAGGCAGTGAAGGACGGTGTGGAGCTGATGGGCTATACGCCATGGGGCTGTATTGATCTGGTTTCCGCCTCCACCGGTGAGATGGCAAAACGGTACGGCTTTATCTACGTCAACAAATTCGACGATGGAACGGGTGATTTAAGCCGGGAGAGAAAAGACTCTTTCTTCTGGTACAAAAAAGTGATCGCCAGCAATGGCGAGGATCTATCTTGAAAGGGGATTCATATGGGCTTTTTTGACAAGCTGTTCAAGAAGGAAGCAGAATCACAGATTACAACGGAGCGAAACACCTTATATCTTCCTGTTAAGGGCAAGGTGATCCCGCTGGAGGAGATCGGGGATGGCGTTTTCTCCGAGGGTGTATTGGGTCAGGGCTGCGGTATCATTCCTGCGGAAGAAAAGGTCTATGCGCCTGCCAACGGAACGGTTTCCAGCATTGCAGCTTCCAAGCATGCCATTGGCATTCAGACAGAGGACGGTGCAGAGGTGCTCATCCATGTGGGGATGGACACAGTTGATATGAACGGAGACGGCTTTGATGTTGTTGTAAAGGAGGACCAAACGGTCAAATGCGGCCAGCTGCTGATGAAGTTCAACATGAGCAAGATCAAAGCAGCCGGGCATCCCATCACAACCGCATTCATTGTTACCAACTCCGATGATCTCAACGAAGTAACGGTGCTCCAAACAGGTTCCACAGACCAACTGACCGCAGTGATGCGAGCGAAATAAAATGATACCTTGCATAGCAAACGGGACAGGAACGAATTTCGTTCTTGTCCCGTTTGCTTGCATATATCGGGTGTTAGTCCGGAGAACTGAGAAAACCAATGCGTTCGGTTTTCCAGCGTGAGTGTCAGTCTTCCCATCGTTTTGCTCAGAGCAGCAGATGATTACAGTTGATATTCAGCCTGAAAATGTATCGCAAAGTTTGTTCCTCTTCGGCTGGTCTCCACGGGGAGTCATGTTGTCAAGGGGGAAAATCAAATAATCGGGAAAAAGGCAAGAAGTTGGTCGTCCGGTGAAAGAAAAGCCAACTTCCTGCCTTGAATTATTGCAGATGGAATACACTAATTGGAATAGCCGCTGATGTAGCTTATGAGCAGTCTGCACAGTTCGTGAAAGCATCCAGAATTTCAAAAAGGCTTATAGTCATATGATATATTGCTCGTGCGGTAAAAAAGGTCTGTGACGGTCGCACCAGGACTGTGCATTGTTCTCTGAAAAAGTTTACTGTCATAACCATCATTGTCAAATTTCTTTGCAGGTAAAACAGAGATATGCTTCTCAAGACAATGCGAAAATTATCAGAGGAAAAGAAATTGCACTTTCTGCGTACAAAAAGCTCATTCTTTCTGTATTTTGAGAAAAACCAGTCTAATAGAACCATTGAACGCTCGTTTCTGTGTTCCTGTAAAGGGTCAATTTAAGGGTCAACGCCTCTGCTGTGCTTGCCGGTAGACGCAACATTTTGAATTGATGCTTGCGAAAAACTGGGACCCAAATCAACTTTGGATCCCAGTTTCTTGTAGATTAGACGATCAACATCCGTCTGGTATGAATGTGATGTCCGAATTCCGGCATGATGAAGGGGGGGTCCTGATCGGGATCCAAATTCTCCTGCATGATCGGGGGCATATAGGAAGAGGTGAAGCAGAATCCAAACTTCAGGTCATGGAATCCCTGCTCCAATCCGCCGTCCAGCTTGACCTTGATGACGGCAGGCTCGGTCACTGCCCAGTGGGTTTCCCGGTCGCTGACCATCTCTTCCGCAGTGTGATCCTTGCCGTTCACATTCCAGATGATCTGGTCCTTTTCAAATTTCTTCCCGTCCACAAACAGAGAGCCCGGCCGCAGCTGGCAGAGGAAAATGCCGCGATAATAGGGGATTCTGACTCTGAACTGGAATCCGGTCACCTTCCCGTCTTCCTTGATGTTTCTAAATCCAACGGACTGAATTACTTGGTTCTCTAACATCGTGATTCCTCCTAGTCTCCCAGATAGCGCTTCAACATGATATGATGCTTTCTGAGTGTCTGGCCGACCTCGTATCCCGGATCATACTTATCCCAGCCCTCATACTCACTGAGCAGATAACCATCCCAGTTGTGCTCCTTCATGATGTCCACAACCTCTTTGTAGGGAATGGTGGTTTCTTCAAAATCGTCGCTCATATGGTTGAACTTTGCGTGGCAGCAATAGATGTAAGGCAGCAGGGGGATAATCTCTTCCGGCTTGCTTCCCATGAAATTGTTGCGATGCGCCGGCTCGTTGTCAAAGTTGTTCCGGAACACGCCGAAGTCAATGTTCAGGCCGAAGTTCTTCGTTCCGGTTTCCTCGATGAATTCCACGAAGTTGCGAACCATCTGGCTGTCCAGATTTGTGGGGGCGTGGATCTCAGGGCACATTTTGATGCCGCATTCCTCTGCCAGCGGCAGGGCCATTTTAATGATCTCCCGCCAGTTCTCCACCGGGTCAAGAGCGCTGGAAATCACCGGCATCTTGGTTCTCATGACCGTGAAGCCTAGCCTGTGGGCAAGTCGGATATCCCTTGCCAGCAGCTCATAGGACTCCTCCGTGGTCAGATCCCGATAGCCCAGCATATGAGAATCAATCCAGTTGCCATATTCCACGGGAATGATCTCATACTTGTCCAGCAGCCGGAACCACTCCGCAATCCACTCCTCAGAAGGGTTCGGGTAATTCTCAATGTGTGTGTTGGCAAGGATTTCCAGACCGTGGGCACCCATGTCGTACATATCCTGGAAGCAGTCCTCCAGATTCTTGGTGATGCCAAACTCTGCGGAATAGCTGTACAGCGCTATGCCGCGCTTGGGTCCCTTTTTGTCGTATTGATAC
>CAJOOV010000040.1 GCA_905236265.1 uncultured Oscillospiraceae bacterium
CTGCTGCTGGACGAGTCCACCAGTGCGCTGGACGAGGAGACGGAGGCAAGGCTGTTGTCCAACCTGAGCCGATTAAAGCAGAGAGAGGGGCGGGGCGTGACCTGCCTCATTGTGACCCACAGGAGGGCGGCGCTGGCAATCTGCGATTACCGCCTGCATGTGGAAAACGCCGGAATCCGGCGGATTGATTCATCGCAAGAGCCTGCAATTGCAGAGCAAGAGGAGGATGGCGTATGAAACAGACCGTTGCTTTTATCCGCACAACCAGCATTTACGACGATTCCAGAGCCACAAAGGAGATTCTTGCCCTCTATGAGGCGGGATTTCAGGTGGTTGTGCTTGGCTGGAACCGGAATGGGCAGGCGAGGGAACGCACGGCACAGCTCTTCCCTCAGCCTGAGATCACCTGCGACTTCTTTGACGTGCCCCTGCCCTCCGGCATTGGCATGAGGAATATGGATAAGCTGCTGCGGTGGTTCCTCTGGACAAGAAAAAAGCTGGGGCAGATCAGGAATCTGGCAGGCGTCCATGCCTGTAACCTTGACGGCGCCCTTGGCGTTGCCCGCTTCTGCGAGAGACGGGGCATTCCCCTGATTTATGACATCTATGACTACTATTCCGACTCCCACTCCATCCCCAAACAGCTTCTGGGCATGGTGGAGGGGACAGAGGATCGCATTGCCACCCGCTGTGCCGCCACCATCATTTGTACGGAGGAGCGCCGGGAACAGATTCAGAATGCCAGACCGAAGCGGGTGGAGGTGATTCACAACTCCCCGGACGTGGAGCAGGCGGAGCAGGCAGAGCTGCTCTATGATTACGCCTACTGCGGCTCTCTGTGTGAGCGCCGTCTGGTGCGGGAGATTGTGGAGGGCTATGCACAGCACAGGGAGCTGAGGTTTGCCTTTGCGGGCAACGACATCTACCAGCGTGAGGTGGAGGCCTCCGCCGCCTCCTATCCGGACTTTCACTTCTTCGGGACGATACCCTATCAGCGGGTGCTGGAGATTGAAAAACAGTCCAGAGTCCTCTCCGCCATCTATGAACCCACTGTGCGAAACCACAGGCTCTGCGCACCCAACAAGTTCTATGAAGCCCTTGCGCTGGGAAAGCCCCTGATTGTCTGCCGGGGCACGGGCATTGACCGGGTGGTGGAGCAGTATCATCTGGGAAAGGTCATTGACTACGATGCCGGGGCGTTTTATCAGGCGCTGACGGAGCTGCTCTCCCAGCCGGAGGCGTGTGCCCAGATGGGAGAGCGGGGGCGTGCGCTCTATGAGGAGCGGTACAGGTGGAGCATTATGCGCCAGCGTCTGGTGAAGCTGTACCGGGAGTGCTTCTCCGGCACATGAGCGCATTGCCTCAGGAGAGAATCCATACGGAGGAAGGAAAGCAGCCAATGTTTCAGAAACTAAAGAGTCTGATCTTTAACAAGGAGATTCGCAACGCAGGATGGATCATCGGGGAGCAGATCTTCCAAATGGCCATCAGTCTGGTGGTGGGTGTGCTCTCTGCCCGTTATCTGGGGCCGGGGAACTACGGCACACTGAACTACACCGCCTCCTTTGTCAACTTCGTCCTGCCCATTGCCACGTTGAGCATGGAAGGGGTGGTCATCAAAAAGATGATCGCCGCGCCGGAGGACGAGGGCGTGTATCTGGGAAGCTGTATGCTCTTCCGGCTGGTGGCGTCTCTGATCTCCTCTGCCATCATCTTTTTAATTGTGGCATTTTTGAATCCCGATGACCGGCTGAAATGGGCGCTGGTGCTGATCCAGTCCCTGCAGCTCAGCTTCCGGGCGGTGTTTATTCTGGACTCCTGGTTCCAGAGGCATCTGAAATCCCGCTATGTCTCCATCGGGAAGATGATTTCCTGCGTAGTGGTGGCAGCGTATAAGATTTTCCTGCTGGCCACGGCAAAGAGCGTGATCTGGTTTGCCTTTTCCAACACCCTGACGGATATGATTATTGCCATCGTCCTGTATTACTTCTACAGGCGGGACGGCAAGGACAAGCTCACCGTCAGCAGGGAAAAGGGCATTGACGTGCTGCGGGAGAGCTACCACTTCATCCTCTCCGGACTGATGGGCGCAGTATACAGCCAGATGGACCGCATTATGCTGGGCAGCATGATGACGGACTATGACGTGGGACTATACACCACCGCCACGGCGCTGTGCGGCATGTGGATTTTTGTGCCCACCGCCGTGATCAACTCCTTCCGTCCCAAAATCATGGAGCTGAAAAAGGCAGGGGAGGAGGAGGCCTACCAGCGGCGGCTGGAGCAGCTCTACAGCTTTATCATCTGGCTGTGCATTGCCGCCTGCGCCGGCGTGTGTATTCTGGCACGGTTCATTGTGGGCACCCTCTACGGCGAGGCGTATCTCGGCGCAGTTCAGGCGCTTCGTATCGTGATCTGGTTCGAGACCTTCGCCATGATCGGCACGGCCAGAGGCATCTGGATTCTCTGCGAGGGAAAGAACCGCTATGTGAAGTATTATCTGGGTATCGGCGCAGCGGTGAACCTGATTCTGAACTGGCTGATGATCCCGGTATGGGGAATCAACGGCGCTGCCCTTGCCACGCTGATTACACAGATTGTGACAAGCCTGATTGCCCCGCTGCTGTTTCGGGCGACAAGGTATCACACTACCATTGTGCTTCGCTCCTTTGCGCTGCGCTGGTGGTTTGAAATGAGAGAGAGGAGCGAATCATGAGCATACGGATTAAAATGGCAAAGGACCAGCTTCGTCCCATCTACTACGGCCTCAGGCAGCAGTACCACTGCCTGCTGACCATGATCTCCCCTGAGCTGAACATCAAAACGCTCTATCGGGAGCAGTTCGGGAAAAAGCTGGATCTGAGCAACCCACAGACGCTGAATGAGAAGCTGCTGTGGCTGAAGCTGAACGACTACATCAAAAACCCCCTGATTATCCGCTGTGCGGACAAGTACACCGTGCGGGAGTATATCCGGGAGCAGGGCTGCGGGGAGATATTGAATGAGCTCTACGGCGTATACGACTCAGCGGACGAGATCAACTGGGACGAGCTGCCGGAGCAGTTTGTGTTGAAGTGGAACTTCGGCGCAGGGATGAATATTGTCTGTACGGACAAGAGCAAGCTGGACATCCCGGCTACGGTGGAGCAGCTGAGAAAGTGGGGCAAGCGGAAATACTGGCTGACCCATGCGGAAATGCAGTACAAGTACGCACCGAAAAAGATTATCTGCGAGCGGCTCCTCAACGGCGCAGGGGCAGATGCCCCGGCGGGGACATGGGTTGCCCCGGAGGATTATAAGGTCTACTGCTTCAACGGCGAGCCGAAGTACACACTGGTCTGTGTGGGCAGGGAGCTGGATACCAGTAAGGGAATCAAGCCGAAGTTTTACTTCTATGACGAAAACTGGGAGCTGGCACGGATCAACCGGGACAGCATTGCGGCGCCGGAGGACTTCAAAATGGAGAAGCGCCCCGGCATGGACCAGCTTCTGGAATACGCACGAAAGCTGGCGCAGCCCTTCCCCTTTGTGCGGGCGGATTTCTATGTGCTCAACGGCAAGGTGTATTTCGGAGAGCTGACTTTCACGCCCTCCGGCGGTATGGACCCCAACCGCCTGCCGGAGACGGATTTGATGATGGGCAAACTGCTGAAGCTGCCGGAATGAGCGGCGGAGGATGCGGATGATTCTGGAAAGGCTGGGATAGCATATGAAGACGATGGGGCTGTTAATCAGCCATAAAAACGGGGAGCGCAGGCGTGCCCTGCTGCCGGAGCAGGTGAAAACACTGGCACATCCGGGTCAGCTCTGCTTTGAAGAGGGCTACGGCGTGTCTGTGGGGGTGCCCGATCAGGACTATCTGGACGCAGGGGCGCATGTGGTGCCCCGTGCGCAGGCGCTGCAGTGCGATATTATTGCGGATGTGAAGCTGGGAGACGCAGACTACCTTGACACGCTGGAGGACGGCAAGCTCCTCTTCGGCTGGGCACATGCGGTTCAGGGCGTGGACTTTACCACTGCGGTTCTGGAACATGGCCACACCGTGGTAGCGTGGGAGGAGATCTACGAAAACGGACGCTATATCCTCTACCGCAACCGTGAGGTGGCAGGGGAGGCGGCGATCATGCACGCCTTCCGCTACTGCGGTAAGATGCCTTATGATACCAAGGTGTGTATCATCGGAAACGGGCAGACGGCAAAGGGCGCCCTGCGGATTCTCCACGGCCTCGGGGCGGAGGTGGATGTCTACCCCAGAAAAATGGAAAAGCTGTTCACCCAGAAGATGTACGAGTATGATGTGATTGTCAACTGCGTCATGTGGGACACCAGCAGGACGGACAGAATCATCTATGCCGGAGACTTAAAGCGGATGAAGCCGGGAACCATGATTATTGACGTGAGCTGTGACCCCTATCTGGAGATTGAGACCTCCCATCCCACGACCATAGACGACCCGGTCTATACCGTGGACGGCGTGACTCACTATGCGGTGGACAATACCCCTGCCATGTACCCCATTACGGTCACAAAGGTGCTCAGTGAGGGACTGGCACCCTATGTGGATATGGTGCTTACCATGTCCGTGGAGGACTACCCGGAAAATCTGAAAAAGGCAGCCCAGATCATTGACGGACACATTGTAGACCAGCGCATCAGCGACTTTCGAAGGAAACGGAACCTTCCCTGCCGGTAAAAAAACAGGCACCCATCTCAGATGACTGATTCTGAGATGGGTGCTTTGCCGATTATAGAAAAGAAGCCCCGCTCTGGCCGTGTGACCAAATTCAAAACCTGCACCGAAGAGCAGGTGGGACGCTTCCGGTCGGCTTTACTGCTACCAGCTTCCGGCGCATAGCGCAGGGAGGTCTGCAAACCACCGAACGAGCTGTGCATCCCGTTTGAAAAATGTGGGTTTAAATATTGGCCATCACGCACCGAGCAGGGCAGGGGTGACGTGAAAACTATGAAATTAGGAAAAAGGCTTTACTCCTCGTCCTCGTCGAAGAGCGCCTCCATAAACAGGTCATAAACTGCGTTCAGTTCCTGTTCATCGTCCACGGTGACAAGCTCCTCCTCCTCGCCGTTGTCGGCGACTACCTTGAGGATAATCAAACCGTAGTCATCGCTCTCCTCCGCCGCAGCGGCATCCTCTTCGGAGACGGCGGGGAAGAAGGAGAGGTAGACGGCGCCGTTATACTCTACGGTGTCCACATATTCCAATTCAATCTCGTTTCCGTCCTCATCGGTCAGGGTGATAAAAGTGCTGTCGAAGGAATCGTCCAATGGGATCACCGTCCTCTCTATGTCTGCCCCTATTCTAACCCGAACGGCGGAAAAATGCAAGGGGAAGATAAGGATTTTGTGTTAAGTCTTTGCAGGACTACTAGTGTGCTGGCACGATCAAATTCAGACTAAGGTAAAGTCCATTTGTGCATGGGCAAGGCGGAGGACGAAAGCGGGCTGACGCCC
>CAJOOV010000041.1 GCA_905236265.1 uncultured Oscillospiraceae bacterium
CACTCTCTATATTGCTGGAGAGGGTGGCGTTGCTGCTCCAAGGGACTGCGGAGATTTGTTTTTATTGTGGGATAAACTGAGGTTAATTGTCAATGCGAGGTATTTCGATACCACACAGGTGACAGATATGAGCGGGATGTTCTGGGACTGCGCCAGCCTGACGAGCCTTGATGTGAGCAGGTGGAATACAGCACAGGTGACAGATATGAGCTGGATGTTCTGGGACTGCGCCAGCCTGACAAGCCTCGATGTGAGCAGGTGGAATACAGCACAGGTGACAGATATGAGCTGGATGTTCTCTGACTGTATTAACCTTCGCACGCTCAAAGGCATTGAGCAATGGAATACCTCCTCTGTCAAAGCCAAAGGCTATATGTTTGACAACACCCCCCTTGAATCCCACCCCCCCATCTAACCACCGGAACCCCCACGGGTTCCGGTTTCCTTTTCCCTGAAGCGCAAAACCGCCGCCCTCCCGTGGGAGGACGGCGGCAAAGGGGGTATCAGTTCAGGGCTTGGCTCCTGCGGTTCAGCACCAGCACAGCGCCCACCAGCAGCGCCGCCTCCACGGCAAGGGCAATCCAAGGCGTGAGGGTGAAGCCTGCAATCAGGTAGCCCACGGCGCAGACCGCCGCCACAAGGGTGGCATAGGGGAGCTGGGTCTCCACATGGCGGATATGCTGGCAGGATGCCCCGGTGGAGGAGAGGATGGTGGTGTCGGAGATGGGGGAGCAGTGGTCGCCGTAGACGGAGCCTGCAAGGGTCGCCCCCAGTGCGGGAACCAGCAGCGCCCCTGCCCCGTCGGATTCGCAGATCATGGTGATAATGGGAATCAGCATACCGAAGGTGCCCCAGGAGGTGCCCATGGAAAAGCTCATCAGGGCGGCGATGACGAAAATCAGCACCGGGAGAAAGCCCATGGGGAGCTGCGCCTCGTTGAGAAAGCCGGAGATGAACTGTCCCGTGCCGATGAGCTGGCGGCACACCCCGCCCAGACTCCAGGAGAGAATCAGAATCAGCATGGGCGGGACAATATTGCTGATGCCGCTCACAATGGAGTCGATGAACTCCTTCGGGGTCATCAGCTTCCGGGGCAGGTAGAGCACAAGGGCGGTGAGCAGTCCCGCAAAAGCGCCCAGGGTGAGTCCGGCGGTGGGGTTGTAGCCGATGGCCTCGGAGAAGCTGACCCCCTCAAAGAAGCCGCCCACATAGGCCATGCCCAGAATGGCGCAGATAATCAGCACCAGAATGGGCAGGACAAGGTCGATCACGCCGCCCTTTGACGGCTCCTGTCCCTGCGCCGCCGGCTCCTCCGCCGGGGCGGACAGAGCCTGCGCCTCCGCCTGCCTCATGGGGCCGAAGTCCCGGCCGGTGATGCTGATAAACAGCACCATGAGAATGGTCATCAGGGCGTAGAAGTTATAGGGGATGGTGGAGAGAAAGAGGTGGAAGCCGTTGGTGTCGCTGACCTCGCTGGCCACGGCCACTGCCCAGCTGGACACCGGGGCGATGATACACACCGGGGCGGCGGTTGCGTCGATGATGTAGGCCAGCTTCTCACGGGAGACGTGGAGCCGGTCGGTGATGGGGCGCATGACCGTGCCCACGGTGAGGCAGTTGAAGCCGTCGTCAATGAAGATCAGCACCCCCAGCAGGGAGGTGGCAAGGGCGGCGGAGCGCTTGCTGTTCAGCCGCCTGCCCGCCCAGCGGCCATAGGCCTGACTGCCCCCGGACTTGGATACCAGCATCACCACCGCCCAGAGCAGGGCGAGGAAGATAATCATATAGGCGTTGTCCGCAATCTTGGAGCACATCATATCAAAGGTGAGCGCCGTGGCGGAGAGCAGCGTCCCGCCGCTGGAAAAGCTGTAGATCAGCATACCGGAGCAGATGCCGAGAAACAGGGAGGAATAGACCTCCTTGGTGATGAGAGCCAGTGCGATTGCGATGATGGGCGGGAGCAGAGACAGCCAGCCCGTTTCGATCATGGTAAATTCCATAGAGATGTCCTCCCTTTCTGCGGTGGATGGGGTGTGAGAGGGACGCAGACAGCACCTGTCCTCATGGACAGCGCCCGCCTGACGTTTCGGACATTGTAGCACAGTTTTGTCACGCTGTCACCGGGAAAGGGGACAGTTTTTTTGCCCCGCTCCGGCGCTTTATTCCACTGATTCATCAAAGCGCCGCCTCCGGTCCCTCTCCCGGCGGTGAATCTCATACAAAACGCTGGACGCCTACCCTTTGACACAGCCGGGAAAAAACGTTACAATAAAATGAACTCGGAAGAGTATTCCCCTGGGAGGAGTGATTAACATGAGCATTAAAATTGGAATTATCGGCTATGGCAATCTGGGACGGGGCGTGGAGATCGCCGCAAAGGCGGCGCCGGACATGGAGCTTGCGGCTGTGTTTACCCGCCGTGACCCCAAAAGCGTTGCCATTCTGTCGGCTGATGTTCCGGTTGTCAGCGTGGACGAGGTGGAGCAGTGGAAGGACAGGATTGACGTGATGATCGTCTGCGGGGGCAGCGCTACCGACCTTCCCGTACAAACACCCAAGTACGCTTCGATGTTCAATGTGATTGACAGCTTCGATACCCACGCCCGTATCCCGGAGCATTTCGCCAACGTGGATGCAGCGGCAAAGGCGGGGGAGCATGTGGCGGTGATCTCCTGCGGCTGGGATCCGGGCATGTTCTCCCTGATGCGGGTCTATGCCAACGCAGTGCTGCCTGACGGACAGGACTACACCTTCTGGGGCAAGGGCGTCTCTCAGGGGCATTCTGATGCAATCCGCCGTATCCCCGGCGTGAAGAACGCCAAGCAGTACACCATCCCCGTCCCGGCGGCGCTGGAGGCGGTGCGCAGCGGGGCAAACCCGGCGCTGACCACCCGGCAAAAGCACACCAGAGAGTGCTTTGTGGTGCTGGAGGAAGGGGCAGACGCTGCATGGGTGGAGCAGAAAATCAAGACCATGCCCAACTACTTTGCCGACTATGACACCACCGTTCACTTCATCAGCGAGGAAGAACTGCTGACCAACCACAGCGGCATGGCCCACGGCGGCTTTGTGATTCGCAGCGGCGCTACTGGGGTGAACAAGGAGCATAAGCACATCATTGAGTATTCCCTGAAGCTGGACTCCAACCCGGAGTTCACCACCAGTGTGCTGGTGGCCTGCGCCAGAGCCGCCCAGCGGATGTGGGAGGAGGGACAGAGAGGCTGCAAGACCATTCTGGACATTCCCCCTGCCTACCTGTCCGAGAAGAGCGGCGAGGAGCTTCGGGCGCATCTGCTGTAATTGAGATAACCGGACGGGAGGAGGCTTTTTCGTGGAGTTTCTGGAATCCGTATTAAACACCTTTGTCAATCTGGCCATGCTTTTGTTTGAATACATCGGCGTGGGGGTGATTACCGCCGCCGGTGTGCAGGGCATTGTGAACTATATCCGGCGCAATCCGGATACCCGGCTGCTGCTGGCGCAGGGTCTGGCCATGGGGCTGGAGTTCAAGCTGGGCAGCGAGATTCTCCGTACCGTGGTGGTACGCAATTTGGAGGAGATCGCCATTGTGGGCAGCATTATCGCCCTGCGGGCGGTGCTGACCATCCTGATTCACTGGGAGATCAAAAACGAACGCACAGAGTCCACAGAGGAAAAGCCTGTGGAGCGGTGAGAAAACAAAAGACGCAGGAGCTTTGGCTCCTGCGTCTTTTTTGCGCCGAGATGGGGCGTTTACACTCCCTGCCCCTGCACGATGAGGCGGTTGTTCTCCCGGTATTCTCTGGGGGAGCAGCCGTAGCGGGTGCGGAAACGGCGGTAGAAATAGCTGCTGTTCTCATAGCCGATGCGTTCCAGAATGGACTCCACCGGCAGGGTGGTGTTGGAGAGCAGGTAGGCCGCCTGCTGCAGCTTCCGCCGCTGAAGCAGCGCCTTGAAGTTGCAGCCGGTGCGCTGCTTCAGCAGGCGGCTCAGGGCATACTCCGGCTCCCCCAGCTCGGCGGCAATCTCGGCAAGGGTGCCGTCCCGGTAGCGGCTGTCCACATAGCTCAGGGCGGAAAAGACCAGATTCTGTTCCCGCTGTCCGGGGTCGTTGCGGTTGATATTGGCGGCAAAACGGGACAGGTTCATCAGCAGAAGCCCCATGGAGAGCTGGTTAATGCTGTTCATGCCGGGCATTTCCTCTGCCAGCGTCCAGATCATGCTCTCCAGCAGGTTTTCCACGGGCACAATGCCGCTGGCCTGAATGTGCAGGTAGCGGGAGACGGTGCTCTGCCCGGACAGGGACTCGGTGAGAAAGTCGTAGAGAATATTCTCCCGCTCCACCATGGAGATGGGGCGCAGAAAAAACTCCGGCAGGATGATGAAGTTCACCGCCAGATCCTCCTCCCCGGCAGGGAGGATCTCGTGGGACACGTTCTGGTTCAGAAAGAGCAGGTCGCCGCTGGATAGAACAATGCGCTCGTGCCCGTCGATGATATGGGTGGTGCTGCCCTGAGCCATGTAGACCAGCTCCACATAGTTGTGCCGGTGCCGGGGGAAGTAGGCAAAACGGGTGTGGGGGCGTATCTCAATGAGCCGCCCCTTTTCCAGCAGCAGCCTGCTGTCAATCACAAATTCCTGACCGGAGGTGTAGTTCCCCCGCTGAATGTCTGCCTTCCCGTTCAAAAGCTCCTGCTCCTCCGGGGTGATACGCCGCAGCAGCTCCAGCAGCTCCTGCCTGAGCATATTGCAAGCCTCCTTTTCGGAATTGCAAATAAGGTCCGTAAAAATCTTTTCTTTCGTCCTGAACATTTTACCAGCCCTCTGTTAAAATGTCCACAGAAAACACGGAAGAAGGGAAGCGGGAGGCATGGAAAGATATTATCTGGCAATTGACATCGGCGCATCCTCCGGACGGCACATTCTGGGCAGTGTGCGGGACGGGAAAATCGTCCTAGAGGAGGTCTATCGCTTCGATAACAGGCAGGTACACAAAAACGGCCACGACTGCTGGGACATGGACAACCTCTGGAACGGCATTCTGGGGGGACTGAAACAATGCGGCGAGCTGGGCAAAATCCCCGCCACCATCGGCATTGACACATGGGCGGTGGACTATGTGCTGCTGGACGGGGAGGACAGGATGATCGGCGATGCCGTGGCCTACCGGGACAGCCGCACCGCAGGCATGGACGCTGGGACGCAGGCGCTTATCTCCCCGGAGGAGCTGTATCAGCGCACCGGTATCCAGAAGCAGCTCTTCAACACCATCTACCAGCTCATGGCACAAAAGCAGGAGCACCCGGAGCAGCTTGCTCAGGCGGAGAGCCTGCTGATGATTCCCGATTACTTCAACTTCCTCCTCACCGGGGTGAAGCGGCAGGAGTATACCAACGCCACCAGCACCAATCTGGTCAACGCCGCAGGGAAGAGCTGGGACATGGAGCTGATTCGCCGGCTGGGACTTCCCGAACGCCTGTTCGGTACGCTGTCCATGCCCGGAACCGTGGTGGGAGCGCTGCGTGAGGAGATTTCCCGTGAGGTGGGCTTTCAGGCAAGGGTGATTCTTCCCGCCACCCACGACACCGGCTCCGCCTTCCTCGCTGTGCCCGCCAGAGACGACAGGGCGGCTTACCTGTCCAGCGGCACATGGAGCCTGCTGGGGGTGGAGAACGCCGAGGCAATCACCACGGAGGAGTCCCGGAGGCAGAACTTCACCAACGAGGGCGGGGCGTGGTACCGCTACCGCTATCTGAAAAACATTATGGGGCTTTGGATGATTCAGTCCATCCGCCGGGAGCTGAACGGCGTGGCCTATGTACAGGGGCGCACCAGCAAATATGCCGACGGGAGGCAGTGGAGCTTCCCTGACCTGATTCAGGAGGCGCAGCGGGCCAACCGCTTCACCAGCGTGGTGGATGCCAACGATGCCAGCTTCCTCGCCCCGGAGAGCATGATCGACGCAATCCGTGCCTACTGCAGCCAGACGGGGCAGCGGGTGCCGGAGAGCGTGGGAGAGATTATGCAGTGCGTCTATCTCAGCCTTGCCCAGTGCTACAAAGAGGCGGTGCAGGCTCTGGAGCTGATCTCCGGAAAGACCTTTACCAGCATCAACATTGTGGGCGGCGGCTGTCAGGATATGTATCTGAACACCATGACCGCCCGTGCCACGGGGCGGGTGGTGTACGCCGGGCCTGTGGAGGGAACCGCCATCGGCAATCTGGTGGTTCAGATGATCGCAGACGGCGTGTTTGCCGACCTGCAGCAGGCGAGAGCCGCCATCCGGGAGAGCTTTGACATTAAAACCATTGTGCCGTGAGCACGTCAAATGATACAAGGAGGATTTGCCATGTTAGTTGAGACAAAAGCCAGAGTCGGTGTGTTTGCCATCGCACTGGGGGCCTATCTCCCCCAGTTCCCCTCTCTGGTGCCGGAGTTTGAAGGACAGTACGCAGACTTCAAAAAGACCATCCCCGACACGGTGGAGATTGTGGACGGCGGAATCGTCACCACCAAGGAGCTGGCCATGGCAGCGGGGGACAAATTCCGTGCCGCTGACGTGGATCTGGTGATTCTGCAGCTGCTCACCTATGCCACATCCTACAATATGCTCCCCGCCGTGCGGGATCTGGACGTGCCTGTGGTGCTGGTGAACGTGCAGAAGAAGAAGGCACCGGACTATGCCAACACCGACACCGCCACATGGCTGGGCGAGCTGTACGCCTGCGGCGCCGTGGGCGAGATGGTTGCCGATTTGGAGCGTGCGGGAAAGCGCCATGCCGTCATTACCGGCGTGGTAGAGGGGGGCGACCCCTATGTGCGTGCGGAGATCGAGGACTGGTGCCGTGCCGCTCAGGTGCGCCGCCGC
>CAJOOV010000042.1 GCA_905236265.1 uncultured Oscillospiraceae bacterium
GCCCTCTCTGGGGGAGTAGATGAAGGTGAACAGGGCATCGTACTCCACCTCCTCCAGCAGGGACAAGGTATCCTCAAACTCCTCCGTCGTCTCTCCGGGGAAGCCCACGATAATATCCGATGTAAGCACAATGTGGGGAATCAGCCTGCGCAGGCGGCGAATCTCGTCCAGATAATCCTCACGGGTATAGTGCCGGTTCATGGCCTTCAGCACCCGGTCATTGCCGGACTGCACCGGAAGGTGGAGCTGGGGTGCAACCTTCTCACACGCCGCCATGGTCTCAAACAGCTTCTGGGAGGCGTCCTTGGGATGGGAGGACATGAACCGGATCAGAAAATCTCCCGGCACATCGTTTACCATCCGCAGCAGGTCAGCAAAGTCGATCTCTCTGTCCAAATCCTTTCCGTAGGAGTTGACATTCTGCCCCAGCAGGGTGATGTCCCGCACGCCCTCAGCGGCAAGCTGGCGCACCTCCTCCAGAATCCGCTCCGGCTCCCGGCTGCGCTCTCTGCCCCGGACATAGGGGACGATGCAGTAGGAGCAGAAGTTATTGCAGCCGTACATAATGGACACCCACGCCTTCAGCCCGCCCCGGCGCACCACAGGCAGCCCCTCGGCAATGTGTCCCGGAGAGTCCGGCGTTTCAAAAACCCGCTTCTTTTTGTCCAGCACCTGACTGAGCAGCTCAGAGAACTTCCACAGCACATGGGGGCCGAAGACCAGATCCACATGCCGGAAGGATTTTTTGATCTTCTCCGCCATGTGGGGCTCCTGCATGGCGCAGCCGCACAGACAGATAATCTGACTGGGCTTGCGGCGCTTCGTGTGGGTCAGAGCGCCCACATTCCCCAGCACCCGCATTTCCGCATGTTCCCGCACGGCGCAGGTATTGATGACGATGACATCCGCCTCCCCCTCGTCCTCGGTGAAGGCGAAGCCCATCTCGGCCAGCATTCCCCGAAGCTGTTCGCTGTCCGCCTCGTTCTGCTGACAGCCGTAGGTGTCCACCATGGCAAGGGGCTGCTCCGCAAGGCCGGACAGCCGGGCAAAAATGTCCCTGCGAATCTCCCGCTGGCGCTGCAGCTCCTCCTCCGGGATCATAACTTCCGCTCGTTTCAATGGGATTCCTCCTTGTCTGCTCATGCCCCAGTTCCTCTTTTTGCAGGAAAGGGTTCTCTGACCCGGCGAAAAGGTCTGCGCCGATGACAATAATTCAACCTTATGATTATAACACAGGCAGCCGTCTTTCACAAGTGGGGAAACGCTGCCTGACGGTGCTTCAAACCAATACCCCCGCCTGCACAGCAGGCGGGGGTATGTACACAGTATGGATGATTCAGCCGGCGATCAATGCAATCAATAATAACTCCATGTGGGCGAGCCTGCTGTCACTCTGATGTAGGAGTCGCCCTCCTTGAGCTGGGTGGCATAGAAGAACTTGCCGGTATAGGCAGGGTCGGTGGGGTCATAGGAGGTGTCGATGGTATCCACCTGGGGGATACCGAAGGGGCCGGTATCCTTCTTGTTGTGGTAGATTTCCACGGTGACACGGTGATCCTTGCCGTAGCCGTTTTTCATAATATCCTGAATCAGATAGGCAAAAACGCACTGCAGGCGGATACAGCCGCTGGAGTCGTTCACGTTGCGCACCAGATTGTTATAGGATCTCGTCCAAATCCCCTTCGTTCTCGGGGAATTGTACAGCACGGAGTGGAAGTAGCTGGGCGTTCCCTTGATGCGGGTGGCATAGCGCTCGTAGATACCGGAGTCATCCACCAGCTCCGCCCAGTCTCCGATGCCCGCCCCTGCGCTCATATAGGCGGAGGAGCCGTACACACGGGTCAGGGAGATATTGCCCACGCAGCGGAACGTCACTGCGGGGATACAGAAGGAATTGGTGGTCTTATCAAAGAGCAGAATGGTGGCATGACCGGGATAATCGTCGTCGCTGCTGAGCTGCACCTCCACCATGGGGATCAGCTCCCTTGCTTTCACGCCCATCTTGCTGTACAGGTTCGTCACCAGCACGCCGGTGAGGGGTTCAAAGAAGTACTTGTACTGCTTTCCGTTTCGGCTCAGATAGTGCCAGCCGGTAAGGCAGTAGCCGGATTTATCCACATAGTAGATGTTTCCGTTCTTCTTCACCCAGCTGTTGCGCTCCTTGCCGTTCCAGACGATGCCGAAGGAGTAGCCCGCCCTCTCAAAGGCGCTGAGATAATTCTTCTTGGCGTACTTTGCCGACGCACGGATGGTATAGACATAAACGGTGTTCCGGTTGGTCACGTTCTTGTCCACGTATTTCTGTCCCGCAACAGCGCCCAACAGCGTCCATGCCCCGGAGCTGCCCTTCCTGCGGTAGATATAGTAGGAGGTGGCTCCCGGCACTGCGCTCCAGGAGACTGCCGTGCCGCTGGCGGAGGGCTGTGCCACCTTCACCGTGGCAGGCTTTGCCAGATAGTACAGCTTCAGGCCCTCATAGTCATAGCCGCCCAACTGCTTGCTGCTGCCGTAGGCACGAACCGTGTAGCTCAGAGGCGTGCCGGATTTCAGCTTGGCTGCGCTGGTGTCGATGTAGGACACGACGCTGCCCTTGCTCACCACGCCGATGCGTTTCCATGCGCCCTTCTCTCCGTCCTTGCGGTAGATATAGTACCCGGCGGCACCCTTCACTGCCTTCCAGTCCAGCTTGGAGCCTGTATAATAGTTGCTCACAGCGCTGAGCACCGGTGCGCTCATGTACTGGTACTTCACCCAGACATAGGCGCCCCACTGATCCTGCACGGCGGTTGTCGCCGCCGCAAGGGACTGCTTCCCGTAGTAGGGACGCACCGTATAGAAATAAACGGTGTTATTCGCCAGCGTGCTCTGATCCAGATAATAGGCCGTGCTGCCCTTGCTCACCACCTGATTGGCGATAGCCACGTTCTTCCCGTTGGCATTGCGGTAGACCCGGTAGCCGGTGGCTCTGGCATCCACGTTCCACGAAATCTTCACGCCCTTCGCCAAAACGGATACCTCCACCTTCAGCGGCGCATGATAGACCTCCGGTGTCTTATAGATTGTCCACCCGCTGCAGACCTTCTTCCCGCTCTTGTCCTTGGTATAGGTGCGCAGCGCCAGATAATAGCCTGTGCCGTTTTTCACATTCTTCAGCGTGTAGCTGGTGGTATTGCCCACGTCCGTCAGGGCGAGCCACTTGCCGTTAGGGCTGGTGCGGTAGTTGATCTGATAGCCGCTGACGCCCTTGACCGCCTTCCACTTCAGCATCAGACCGCCGCTGACGCTGTACACGCTCTCAAAGCTCAGATAGGTGACGTTCTTCTCCGCCACAGCGCCCCACAGCACCGTGCTGGCCTCGTCGCTCTGAGCCATGTTCTTTACGTCGCCGTAATAAGCACGCACCCCATAGGTGTACTGGGTGCCGTTCACAGCGCCGTTATCCACATAGGTGACGGTGGCAGGGGAGGTGATGTCCTTCATCACCGTCCAGCTCTTCTCCCCCGCCGCTCTGCGCATCAGGCGGTAGCCGGTGGCGCTCTTGTCCTGCGTCCACTTCAGGGAAACGCCGCTCTTCTCCACAACTGCCGTCAATGCAGGCACGGCATGGAGGCAGATTGCATTGCCGCTGTCGCTGCGGGGGTCAGTCTCGGCGCTGAGGCTCTCCCCCGCCTTTGCCTGCACCCGGTAGAAGTAGTGCTTGCCGCTCTGAGCCTGCGTATCCGCATAGACCAGCCCCGGCGTCTCCGAAAGGGTGACCCACTCGCCGCCCTCTTCCGAGCGCCACACCAGATAGCTCTCTGCGCCCTGCGCCATGCTCCATGCCACGGTGATCTTCTTCGCATCGCTGCTGAGAGACACCGCAGGGGCGGCAAGATAGACAATGGGGGCGGCGCTCACCTGCTGCGTCCACGTCCCTGTCTGGGTATAGTCCGTGTCGGCGCTCATCAGGTCCTTGTTGCCCTTATAGCCCCGGACGGAGTAGACATAGCGCTCACCGCTCTGGGCGCTCTCGTCCAGATAGGTCAGGTTCTCGTTGTTCACCACATCGGCAAGCACCTCTGCCTCGCCGCCATCGGTGCTGCGAAACACCCGGTATGCCTTGGCATCGGTGAAGAATCCCCACTCCACCTGCACGCCGGTTTCAGCGGCGCTGGCGGCAACCGTGTGGTTCTCCGTCTCAGCACGGGCAGGCTCCTCCTCCTGCTGCTGCACTGCAAGGCCGTTTTCATAGGTTTTATCCTCAAAGGTGCCGGAGAACAGGCCGTTATCCATATCCTCCCGGTTGAAGGCAAAGAGATACTCCCTGTGCTCCTCAGCCTCCGGCTGTACATAGACCTCCCGGCCTGTATAGACCAGCCGGGAGACAGTTTCGTCCTCTCCGTCAGCCTGCTCCACGGGGGCGCAGCGCAGATCCAGCCAGCCCAGGGCGGCAATCATCTCCGTCTGCTCCTTCTGGAGCCTGCCGTCCTGATAGTAGAAGAAGAAGGGATGCGCAAAACGGGTCTGCTCGTCCGGCTCATTGTAGTCGTAGAAGGCCACCACGCCGGTGTACTCCTCCTGCAGATCCTCCGCCTTCGGCGCAGGCTCCTGCTCGCCCTCCTTCAGCACCGCATCCATGGTCAGGGTGCGGTAGGCGGTCAGCTCCTCCGGTGCCAGATAACGCCCCTCAGCGTCCACATAGACGGCGGCTTCCGGCGCCTGCTGGCTCTCCACCGCATTCTGGGCGGCGGCGGATTCCGTCAGCCCCGGCACGGACTCCGGCTTTGCCTCCTCCTGCTCACCGGCGGGCTGCTCTGTCTGCTCCTGCGCCGGCTCCTCCTGCGCTTGGGCAGGCTGCGCCTGCGTCACGGTCTCCTCCGGCGCAGCAGTCTCCTCCTGCACGGCCTCCTCCGGCGCAGCGGTGCTCTCCGCCTCCTGCTCATAACCGGCTGTCTCCTGCTGCGCCTCCGCCGTGATGCCTTCCACCGCCGCAGCGGGCAGAGAAAGCACCATCACCAGCGCCAGCAGCAGGCTGAGTCCCCGGCAACAGATGTCCTTTTTCATCACTAACACTCCTTTTCCTTTGATCGCATGTGCGCAAACCGCACTCATTCAATATGAAAGAACCGTTTTCCGTTTTCCGTGGTAATGCGGGCGGCCTCCTCCAGCGGCACCTGCCAGATCTCAGCCAGCTTCGCCGCCACCTGCCAGACCCTCAGAGAGGAGTTGCGCCGGAAGGTCTTGTCCTCCGGCGTGCGGGGATAGGGAATCATATAAGGGGAATCCGTCTCGATCATCACCCTGTCTCTGGGAACCGCCGCTGCGACCTCCACCGCCTTTTTGGCGTTGGGGAAGGTCAGCGCCCCGGTAAAGGAGATCATCCATCCCCGCTCTACCAGCTCCCTGGCCTGCTCCACTGCGCCGGAATAGCAGTGGAACACGCCCCGCACACCGGGGAACCTGCGCACCGCCTCCATAGCGTCTGCGTGAGCCTCCCGGTCGTGGAAAATCACCGGAAGATTCATCCGTTCCGCCAGCTCCATCTGACGGTAAAGCCCCGCCTGCTGAACGCTGCGGGGGGCATAGTCCTTCCAATAGTAGTCCAGTCCCACCTCTCCGATGGCCTTTACCCGTTCATCCTGTGCCAGCAGCGCAAGCTCCTCCATAGCCTTCCCGTCCAGCTTCTCGATGTCCGAGGGGTGAAACCCCACCGCTGCATAGATATGAGGAAAGCTGTGGGCATATCTCACCGCTTTCCGGGAGCTGTCCAGCTCACAGCCGGGATTGACGACCAGCTCCACCTGATGCTCCGGCAGGCAGGCCAGCAGGCTCTCCCGGTCAGCGTCAAAGGCTTTGCTGTCATAGTGGGCATGGGTATCAAAATACATAGCAGCCCTCCGTCCAAGTCGATATTTGGATACTTGGTTGCATTATACCAGTCCCCATGGTAAAAAGCAACTTGTGGATTCCATTAAATATTCTTTACCCCTATGCGCAAAAAATATCGGCCAGTCCAACAAAGCGTCAGACTGACCGGAGGTAAAGAGCCTTTTGTCTACTTGTTTTCCGAAGAGAGCTTCAGCAGCAGCAATACCACCGCCGTCAGCGCCAGTCCCACCGCAAGGCTGATGACCGGGTTTTTTAGGAACCCCGCCGCCACATAGGTGACAAAGGAGATCGCCGCAACCGTCACGGCATAGGGCATCTGGGTGGAGACGTGGTTGACGTGTACGCACTGCGCCCCGGCGGAGGACATGATGGTAGTATCCGAGATGGGGGAGCAGTGGTCGCCGCACACCGCCCCTGCCATGCAGGCGGAGATGGAAATCACCATCAGCTCCGGGTCGCTGTTCTGGAAGACGTTGACCACAATGGGAATCAGAATGCCGAAGGTGCCCCAGCTTGTGCCGGTGGCAAAGGCCAGCAGGGAGGCAATCAGGAAGATGATGGCGGGCAGGAAGCTGTGCATCCCCCTTGCGTAGGTATCCACCACCCCGGCCACAAACTCCTTTGCGCCCAGCGAATCGGTCATCGCCTTCAGCGTCCACGCAAAGGTGAGAATCAGAATGGCAGGCACCATCGCCTTGAAGCCCTCCGGCAGGCACTCCATGCAGTCCCGGAAGGAGAGCACCCGGCGCAGCAGATAGAGCAGAATCGTCAGCAGAATGGCCACAATGGAGCCAAGGGCAAGACCCACGGAGGCATCGCTGGCCGCAAAGGCATCCACAAATCCGGTTCCGGAGAAGAAGCCGCCGGTATAGATCATGCCCACCACGCAGCAGGCAATCAGCACTACCACAGGCAGTACCAGATCCACCACGCTGCCGTGACCCTTGACAGCATCCTCCTGTCCGCCCTGAGAGCCGTCGCCGAACAGGTCGCCCTCCTCTCTTGCCTTGCGCTCAAACTCTGCCATGGGGCCGTAGTCCACCTGCAGGAGAATCATGCCGATCATAAACACCAGCGTCAGCAGCGCATAGTAGTTGTAGGGGATGGCCCGGATAAACAGGCTGAACCCGTTCTCCCCCTCCACAAAGCCGGTCACAGCCGCCGCCCAGGAGGAAATCGGGGCGATAATGCACACCGGGGCGGCGGTAGCGTCGATGATATAGGCCAGCTTCACACGGGAGATGCGGTGCTTGTCCGTCAGGGGACGCATGACGCTGCCCACGGTGAGGCAGTTGAAGTAATCGTCAATAAAAATCAGCACGCCCAGCACCACGGCGGCGAGCTGTGCGCCCACTCTGCTTTTGATATGCTCCTGCGCCCAGCGCCCGAAGGCGGCGGAGCCCCCTGCTTTGTTCATCAGCGCCACCATGGCTCCGAGAATCACCAGAAAGACCAGAATGCCCACATTATAGGGGTCGGCCAGAGAGGGGATAAAGCCGTCGTTTAAGATATGGGTCAGGGTGCCCTCAAACCGGAAGCCGGAGTAGAACAGTCCTCCCATCAGAATCCCCACGAACAGGGAGCTGTAGACCTCCTTGGTAATCAGCGCCAGAACAATGGCGACAATGGGCGGCAAGAGCGCCCAAAAGGTTGCGTACATAAAATGACCTCACTTCTCTCTTTTCTCCTGCCCAAAGGGGTTGTCCTTCTCCCCTTTGGTGCTTTAGCGTTATTCTACAGTAGTTCACTAAAGATGTCAATTTCCGAGGGGAGATTTTTCCCCGGTTTTTCCGGGATTTTTTGGGCTATCTGCAGCTTTCTCCCCTCCAAGCCTGCTGCGCACTTGCTTTTTCGGGGAAAAGCTGTCATACTGTGCGGGATCAATTGTGAAAGCGGGTGGGGCAATGGAAGAAAAAACGGGCGTGCTGATTGCCATGAGCGGCGGCGTGGATTCCTCCGTGGCGGCATGGATGATGGTACAGCAGGGCTGGCGCTGCATGGGCGTGACCATGCGGCAGTATCAGGACGACACCTGCCATCTGGCCGCCTTCCCCACCTGCTGCTCTGCGCAGGACATTGAGGATGCAAAGCAGGTTGCCTTCCAATTGGACATTCCCTATCAGGCGATCGACTTCTCCGCCGCCTTCCGGGAGCAGGTGATTGACCGCTTTGTGCAGGTCTATGAGTCCGGCGGCACCCCCAACCCCTGTGTGGACTGCAACCGGTATATGCGCTTTCGCACTCTGATAGAGCTGGCTGACCGGAACGGCCTGTACTATGTGGCTACAGGGCACTATGCCAGAGTGGAGCAGGACAGGGAGAGCGGCAGGTGGCTGCTGAAAAAGGCGCTGTACCAGCAGAAGGATCAGAGCTATATGCTCTCCCGGCTGAGCCAGTCCCAGCTTTGCCGCATCCGTTTCCCGCTGGGGGAGATGGAGAAATCTCAGGTGCGGCGGATTGCGGAGGAGCAGTATTTCGTCACCGCCCGCAAGCACGACTCTCAGGACATCTGCTTTGTCCCTGACGGGGATTATGGGGCGTTTTTGGAGCGCTACACCGGGAAAACCTATCCCCCCGGAGACTTTCTGGACCTGCAGGGCAACCGGGTGGGCAGGCATGAGGGTGCGGTGCGCTATACGCTGGGCCAGCGCCGGGGGCTTCGTCTGGCCATGGGGGAGCCGGTTTATGTCACAGGCAAGGACATGGCCGCCAACACCGTCACCGTCGGCCCGGACAGGGCGCTTTATACCTCCTCCCTGCTGGCAGAGGATATGAACTGGATCTCCATGCAAGCCCCTGCCGCCCCCTTCCGGGCCATGGCAAAAACCCGCTACCGCCAGAGCGAGCAGCCCGCCCTTGTCACCCCGCTGGAAAAGGGCGGGGTGCGTGTGGACTTCGACGCTCCCCAGCGGGCGGTGACGCCGGGGCAGACCGTGGCTTTGTATGACGGGGACGTGGTCATCGGCGGCGCAACCATCGTCAAAGCGTGGACGCAGCAGGAGGTGGACTATGCCCCGTGAACTGGACGCCTGCCAGATGGCAGAGCGGAGCATCAACAAAAAGTACCGCAAGGAGCTTTGGAAGCCCTTTGTCTACGGCGTAAAGCGGTATGAGCTGATTCAGCCGGGGGACAGAATCGCCGTGTGCATCTCCGGCGGCAAGGATTCCATGCTCATGGCAAAGCTGCTGCAGGAGCTGCACCGCCACAGCGACGTGCCCTTTGCGCTGGAATTTCTGGTGATGGATCCGGGGTATCATCCCGCCAACCGCCAGAAAATCGTGGACAACGCCCGGCTGCTGCGTGTGCCCATCCGGATTTTTGAATCCGACATCTTTGCCGTGGCCAACGCCGCCGGGCAGTCCCCCTGCTATCTCTGCGCCAGAATGCGCCGGGGGCACCTGTACAGCAAGGCGCAGGAGCTGGGCTGCAACAAAATCGCTCTGGGACACCACTTCAACGACGTGATCGAGACCACCGTGATGGGCATGTTCTACGGCTCCCAATTACAGGCCATGCCCCCCAAGCTCCACTCCACCAACTTCCCCGGCATGGAGCTGATCCGCCCGCTGTACTGCGTCCACGAGGAGCATATCATCGCATGGGCAAGGTATAACCATCTGGAGTTCATCCAGTGCGCCTGCCGCTTTACCGAGCAGAGCCACCTGAGCGGGGACGGCATTGGCCGCAGCAAGCGTCAGGAGATGAAGCAGCTCATCCGCACCCTTACGGCGGAGAATCCCATTGTGGAGAAGAGCATCTTCAACTCCATCCATGCCGTCTGTCTGGATACCCTTGTGGGCTTTAAGACCCGGGGCGAGGAGCACTCCTTTTTGGAGCTGTATGACAATCCCCGCCCCATGTGGCCGGAGGAATAGAATAAGAACCGTGAAAGGGCGCGCTTTGCTGACCCCTTTCACGGTTTTCCTTTTTTCTTTCCGTTTTCCGGCGGTTTTCCTCTACTCCCCGCCGCAGCCGGTGTCCTCCTGCAGCCACAGGGGCAGGTGGATCACCGCCTCAAAGCTCTCGCTGTCCCGCAGGGTGAAGAAGCTGCCCCCCATAATCTGCACAATCCGCTCGCAGGTTTTCAGCCCGATCTCCGTGCTCTGGGCAGGGTCGGGATGGGGGCGGATGCCGTTTTTCAGCCGGAGCTGAATCTGCTCCGGCTCCGCCTTTGCGGTGATATACACCGGCTTGGAGGCGTCGGCGTATTTCTCGATATTGGAAAACAGGTTGTCCATCAGCCGCTTCATGTAAATGGGATCCACCCGAACCTTCACCCTTCTGTCCATGGGCGTGGGGACGATCTGCCAGCCCTGCTCCCGCAGCAGCACGGTATGCTCGCTGACGAGCTGGGAGAGGAGGGTTTTTGCGTCCACCACCTCCGGCTTGATCTCATAGCTCCTGTGGCCGAACACAAAGAAATACTGAAACAGCCTGTCTGCCAGCTCCCTGAGCTGGTAGGCATTGTTCATACAGGTGTTCAGGTAGCTCCTGTAGTTCTCATCGTCGCTGAACTGTCCCTCCTCCAGCAGCTCCAGAAAGCCCATCAGCACCGTGAGGGGGGTGCGTATGTCGTGGCTCATGCGGGTGATGAGGTCGCTGTTGGCGTTCCACGCCTCCTGCTCCGCCCGCATCTTCTCCATCACCGTGTCCCGCATGGCGCCCACGGACTGGGACAGATCCCCGATCTCGTCCCCGCTGAGCAGGGTAATGTTGCCGTGGACGTTGCCCATGGCAACCTCCTGCACCTCTCTGCCCAGCGTGCAAATCTTTCTGATGACAGACTGATGGTAGCCTATCATAATGGCCAGCAGCAGCAGCGTCCCCAGAAAATAGGCCAGCACCAGCACCAGCCGTGACAGCGGCTCCTCCGTAAAATCGTAGAGCTTCACCTGATAGCGCCCGTTGGAGAAGGCAATCGTCCGGTACGCCTCTCCGGGCATCACATAGTCCGCCGGCTCCTGAGCGGCGGGCGGCTCCTCCGGCTGCGCCTCACCGCCCTGCTCAAAGGCGGAGTAGAACTCCTCCCCCTCCAGCCAGCCGCAGTTGAGCAGCACCTTGCCGTTCTGGCTGGCGATGAGAAAGACAAAATGCCGCTCCTGAACCCATTGGGCAATCTTTTTTGTGTTGTGCAGGCTGAGATGGTTCCGGGTGACGTAGTCCTCAAAGGAGTCCATCAACTCCTGACTGCGCTGCACAGCCCGCTCCGGCTCCATATAGATCCGCTCTATCGCCGCATCCCCCAGCATCTTCACCCCTTTTGCGCCCAGAAAGCCCATGGCAACGGCGAAGATCATGGTCACGGCAAACCGAACCCGGAGGGAGAGCCATTTTCCCTTGCGTTCAGTCAATCTGATACCCTCTTCCGTACACCGTGCGGATCAGCACCGGGTTTGCCGGGTCATCCTCCAGCTTTTTCCGCAGGCGCTGGATATACACCATGATGTTGTTGTCCGAGGAGGGCATATATTTGCTCTTCCACACCGCCTCATACAGGGTCTTTACATCCAGAACCTCCCCACGGTGGTTCATCAGGAAGAGAAACAGCTCCATCTCCTTGTCCGTCAGGCGGATCTCCTCCTCCCTTTTCCGCACACGCCGGGTGTGGGCGTCCACCATCAGAGCGTCGGCAGGCTTGCCGAAGCGCTCCTGTCCCCGCTGCTCCCCGCCGTATACCCGGTAGCGGCGGATGAGGGAGCCGACCTTCATCATCAGTTCCGCCTGAGAGAAGGGCTTGGGCAGGAAATCGTCCCCGCCGTTGTCATAGGCGGCCTCCTTGTCCCCCTCTGTGTTGCGTGCCGTGAGAAAGAGCACCGGGGCTTTCGTATACACCCGAAGCCGCCTGCACGCATCCAGCCCGGACAGCCCCGGCATCATAATATCCATCAGAATGAGATCCACGCCGGGAGCACGGGCAAGCTGCTGCAGCGCCTGCTCCCCGTTGGCCGCCTCCATCACCTGATAGCCCTTTTTATTCAGCAGAATCCGCAAAAGCTGGCGGATCTCCGCCTCGTCGTCCACCACCAGAATCAGGCCTCCGGCGGCTGCTGCCACATTCTCCATTTTTTCTCCTCCCGTATGATGCTCTCCCCTGCGTCTGTGGCTCATTCGATGGCAGGGGAAGGTATAACTCCCGCTCAGGGCACATATCCTGCACTATCATCGAAAGAACAGGAGCGTTGCCCATTGCAAAATGATTGGAATGAAAACCGTGCCAGACTGATCGGCACTGTGATGGGAGAGCCGGAATACTCCCACAGCAATCACAATGAGGACTTTTTCCGTTTCCCCCTGCGCACTGACCGGCTTTCAGGCACGTCCGACCAGCCCAACGTGCTGCTCTCCCGGACGCTGCTGGAGCTGCGCCCCCTCCACAGGGGCGACCGGGTCGCCATAGAGGGCGAGATACGCTCCTATAACAACCGCTCCGGCACGGGGGCACGGCTGGTCATCACGCTGCTGGCAAAGGAAATCCTCCCGGCGCAGCAGACCCCGGACGACAACCGGGTCACATTGGCAGGCGTGCTGTGCCGCTGCCCCACCTACCGCCGCACCCCGCTGGGGCGGGAGATCTGTGACCTGCTGCTGGCAGTCAACCGGCGCTATGGCCGCTCGGACTATCTGCCCTGCATCGCATGGGGCACGCTGGCACGGGACTGCGCAGACCTGCCCGTGGGCTTCCCCATGCGCCTGCACGGGCGGCTGCAGAGCCGGGGCTATACCAAGCTCACCGAAGAAGGCCCCGTCCGCCGTACCGCCTTTGAGATTTCCGTGATGACCATGGAGCCTGCCGAGCCGTAGCAGCAGGGCGGCTACACCACCTGAAACAGGAAAAACTTCAGATACTCCGTCTCCGGCACGTTCCACAGCACCGGGTGATCCGGCCCCTGCCCTCTCGCCTCGATCTGGCGCAGGGAGACCCCGGCATCCCGTGCGGCGTCCCGGAGCATCCGCCGAAACGCCCCCTCCGGCATGAAGTGGGAGCAGGAGCAGGTGGCAAGATAGCCCCCTCTGGGCAGCAGCTTCATCGCCCGGAGGTTGATCTCCTTATAGCCCCGCTCCGCCTGCGCCGCAGTCTCCCGGCTCTTGGTAAAGGCGGGCGGGTCAAGGATGATATAGTCATAGTCCCGGCACCGCTCCTCGCTGAGCCTTGTGAGCAGGGCAAACACGTCCGCCGTCTCAAAGTCGATATTGTCAAGGCCGTTGCGCCGGGCGTTCTCCCTTGCCATTTCGATTGCGGCGGCGGAGATGTCCACGCTGTGAACCCGCTTCGCCCCGGCAAGGGCAGCGTTGAGGCCGAAGGAACCGGTGTGGGTAAAGCAGTCCAGCACCCGCTTTCCGGGGGCAAGGCGGGCGGCGGCCTGACGGTTGTACTTCTGATCCAGAAAGAACCCCGTCTTCTGCCCGTTTTCCACGTCCACCAGATAGCGCACGCCGTTTTCCACGATCTCCGTCACCCCACTGTCCGGATGGCTCATGCCGTCCCACCAGCCCTTCTCCTGCGCCATGCCCTCCCGCTCCCGCAGGGAGAGGTCGTTTCGCAGGAAAATGCCGGACACCGGCTCCCCCAGCGCCGCCATCTCCTCTTTCAGGGCATCCAGCACCGTGTCCCTCACCCGCTCCATGCCCAGCGAGGTAATCTGGACGCTGAGCAGGTTGTTATACCTGTCCACCGTCAGCCCCGGCATCTGGTCCGCCTCGCCGTGAACCAGACGGCAGCAGCGAAAATCCGTCCCCGGCATCACCGTGCGGCGGTAGGCCACGGCATAGGACACCCGTCTGCGCCAGAACTGGGGGTCGAACCGGTCGTTGGCGTTGCGGCTGATGAGCCGCAGGGCAATTTTCGAGCGGGCATTATAAAAGCCGGTGCCCATCCACGCATTCCCGGCAAAGACATCCGCCAGAGCGCCGCTCTCCGGCGGCTCCTCCATCCCGGTGATCTCCTCGCCGTAGACCCACGGATGTCCGTTTTTGATGCTCCGCTCCGCCTTTGCGCTGATGCGCAGGGCGGGATAAGGGCGGTTTTGTCTCATAGCGCATATCTCCCGTCTTTCATCTGGGCTTATTTTACCACATTCCCCGCCGTTGCTCAACGGCAATTCGCAGGAAACCCCCCGCCGCCCTGCGCCGTTATTTCGTCCATTTTCTCCTTGCAAGGGCGTGCAAAGGGGGCTATACTATCAAAACAAACCATTCTTGCCCAAGGGAGGTCTCTCTATGACCGTTACCGATTTGAAATCCATGCTCCGCCCCGGCGTGCGTGCCCATCTGGCAGGCATCGGCGGGGTGAGTATGTTTCCCCTTTCCGAAATGCTGCTCAACCGGGGACTGATTGTCACCGGTTCGGACAGCAACCCCGCCTCGCCCAACTGTCAGGCGCTGCTGGCGCAGGGCATCACCGTCTATCCCGGACACTTCCCCGAAAACGTGCAGGGGGCTGACCTCGTCATCCGCACCGCCGCCATCCATGACGACAACCCGGAGATCACCGCCGCCCATGACGCCGGAATCCCCGTCTTTGAGCGGGCGCAGGCGCTGGGGGCGCTGATGAGCGAGTACCGCCACGCCCTGTGCGTCTCCGGCACCCACGGAAAGACCACCACCACCTCCATGTGCGCCCATATCGCCATGGCCGCAGGGACAAACCCCTCCATTATGATCGGCGGGACAATCCCCCTGCTGGGCAGCGGCTACCGCATCGGCGCGCACGACACCTTCGTGCTGGAGGCCTGCGAGTACCGGGATTCCTTCCTCCACTTCCGCCCCACCGTTGCCGTAGTGCTCAATGTGGAACTGGATCACACCGACTATTTCCCTGACTTGGACGCCATCAAGCGCTCCTTCCGCACCTTTGCCGCCTCCGTGCCGGAGGACGGGTATGTGGTGGCCAACGCAGACGACGACAACACCCTGTGCGCCCTGTCCGGACTGGAGCGGCGCATCGTCACCTTCGCCGTGAACCGCCCTGCCGACTACACCGCCGCCGATCTCACCTTTGAAAACGGCTTTGCCCGCTTCACCCTGACGGAGCGGGGCGCTCCCCTGTGCACCGTGCGCCTGTCCGTGCCCGGCGGGCACAATGTATCCAACGCCCTCGCCGCCGCTGCCGCCGCCCGGTGTATGGGCACATCCCCTCAGGCAATCGCCCAGGGGCTGGAGGAGTTTGCCGGGGCGCAGCGCCGCTTTGAGTACCGGGGCGAGGTGAACGGCGCTGCAGTCTATGACGACTACGCCCACCACCCCGGCGAGCTGGACACCCTGTTTACCACCGCCCGGACGCTGGGCTATAGGCGGATTATCTGCGCCTTCCAGCCTCATACCTACACCCGTACCGAGGCGTTTTTCGATGACTTTGTCACCCAGCTCAGCCGGGCGGACAAGCTGGTGCTGATGGAAATCTACCCCGCCAGAGAGGAGAACCTTCACGGCATCTCCTCCCGTGACCTTGCCGCAAAAATCCCCGGCAGCATCTACTGCGCCACCCTCCGGGAGACGGAGCAGACCCTGCGCAAACTGGCACAGCCCGGAGACCTGATTCTCACCGTAGGTGCGGGAGAGCTGAATCAGGTTGCCGGATGGCTGACCTCAGACAAATGACCCCCTCCGGCACAGCCCTTCCCCTCCCCGGCTGTGCCGGTTTTTCTATGCCCTGCCACCGATCGCCAGAGCTGTCAGATTTCTCCGGCGGCACCACCTTTTTTACGCACAATTCCCCTTTTCCCTCTTGCACCCCAGACGGAAAGAGAGTATACTTTCCCTGTACGTTAAAATTATAACGATATGAATTCATATCCCAATTCCAAGGAGGCAGCAACTATGGCATTCATTCAGTATGAAGTGAAGGACATGATCGCTGTGCTCACCATCGACCGCCCCAAGGCGCTCAACGCCCTGAACTCTGCGGTACTGGATGAGCTGGATGCAGCGATTTCCGCCATTGACCTGAACACTGTCCGTGCGCTGGTCATCACCGGCGCAGGCGAGCGCAGCTTTGTGGCAGGCGCCGACATCGGGGAGATGAGCAAGCTGACAAAGGCCGAGGGCGAGGCGTTCGGCAAAAAGGGCAACGACGTATTCCGCAAAATCGAGACTCTGCCCATCCCCGTCATCGCCGCCATCAACGGCTTTGCTCTGGGCGGCGGCAATGAGCTGGCCATGAGCTGCGACATCCGCCTGTGCTCCGACACCGCCGTGTTCGGCCAGCCCGAGGTGGGTCTGGGCATCACTCCCGGCTTCGGCGGCACCCAGCGTCTGGCACGTCTGGTCAGCCCCGGCATGGCAAAGCAGCTCATCTACACCGGCCGCAATATCAAGGCGGATGAGGCTCTGCGCATCGGTCTGGTGAATGCCGTCTATCCTCTGGAGGAGCTGCTGCCCGCCGCTGAGAAGATGGCTGTGACCATCGCCCGCAACGCCCCCATCGCCGTGCGTGCCTGCAAGCAGGCCATCAACGAGGGTCTGGAAGTGGGTATGGACGAGGCGATCGTGATTGAAGAAAAGCTGTTCGGCTCCTGCTTCGAGACCCACGACCAGATCGAGGGCATGGGATGCTTTATGAGCCGTGAAAAGCCCAAGCCCAAGGCGGTATTTACCAATAACTGAGGTAACTCCCCTGCCCTCGATCTCCGCCGGGAGTCCGGCGTAACAAGCGTTTTGCGCAGCAAAACCTTGCCGCAGGCCGAATTCATTTCGGCCGAGGATGTGAAATCAAAAGGGCTCCCAAACAGCAAAGCTGTTTGGGAATGGGCATGGGCTGCTTCATGAGCAGAGAGAAGCCGAAGCCCAAGGCGGTATTTACCAACAACTGATCCCAAACGAACGCTTTTGTGTGTACGGGACGGCGTCCTCGACGTCCCGCAGGGGAAGCTAATCACAATCAAGGGGGCGTCGAGGACGCCGCCCCCTACCTGTCATTTCGAGCGGAGCGAAGCGTAGTCGAGAAATCCCCTTCGGATAGAGACTGTCTTCCGTAGGGGATCCCTCGACTTCGCTCGGGATGACATCCCATACTGGTACCTGTCCCCGTGGACTTCCCTGAAAGATTTCCCGCAAACTTTCAGTTTCGTTTCAGCATCTCCTGCTATACTTGCCCCATCATGAGACAGGAGGGAATCAAAATGAAACGAAA
>CAJOOV010000043.1 GCA_905236265.1 uncultured Oscillospiraceae bacterium
ATTTCATCAGGGGGGCAATATGGAGATCAGGACATTGCGCTATTTCCTGGCGGTTGCAAGGGAAGAAAACATGACCCGGGCGGCGGAGCAGCTGCACGTCACCCAGCCGACGCTTTCCAAAGCGCTGAAAGCGCTGGAGGAGGAGCTGGGCAAAAAGCTGTTCACCCGCCGCAGCTTCAGCATTGCCCTCACCGGGGAGGGAGCGCTTTTACGTGACCGGGCGGAGGATTTGGTGACCATGGCAGACAAGATCGAACAGGAGTTTCTGTCGCTGGACGATATCGCCGTGGGCGAGCTGTACTTCGGTCTCGCTGAATCCTTCCAGATCCGCTATCTGGCAAGGGCGCTTCACGATCTGAAGGCACAGTATCCGGGTCTGAAATACCACATCACCAGCGGAGACACGGAACAGGTCACGGAAAAGCTGGACAAGGGGCTGCTGGATTTTGCCGTCATCTGTGATACCCCCAACGCAAAGAAGTATGAATCCATAGCGTTCCCGGAGGGGGATGTTTGGGGGCTGATCCTTCCGGCGGATGCACCTCTGGCGGAGAAGGAGGTCATCCAGATGGATGATCTGGCCGGTCTGCCCCTGTTTACCTCCCGGCAGGGCTGGGAGGGAGACATCCGGGCATGGGCGGGAGAACGGTTCGGGGAGCTGCGTCTGGAGGGCTCTTTCCGTCTGGCCTACAACGCCTCTATGTTCGTGCGGGAAGGGCTGGGGTATCAGCTATCCTTCCGTCATCTGGTGGATGTGTCAGAGGACAGCGGGCTTGCCTTCCGCCCCCTGTCTCCCCGGCTGGAAACCACGCTCTATCTGATCTGGAACCGGCACCAGACCTTCACCCCCATTGCGCAGCGCTTTCTTTCGCTGGTGAAAACCGGCTTTCTGGCGGCGCTTTAGCACGACCCCCTGCGTTCCTGCGGTCAGAAACCGCCTTCGTCTTGACAGATGCCCTTTTCGTTCACTATAATCGTTTATAGTGGGTTTTTTGGATGGAGACAGCCGCCGGGATTGAAGCGTTTGGATGGCACTTCATCGGGACATGTGCAGGGAGAAAAGCGGGACAGATTTTCTGACGGAGGAACGGACATGAGGGATTTGGTTTTGTATATCCACGGCAGGGGCGGAAGCGCCGCAGAATGTGAGCATTACAGGGCGCTCTTTCCCCGCTGCGACGTGACCGGTCTGGATTATCACACCTCCACCCCCTGGGAGGCAGGTGCGGAGATTCGTGAAGCGGTTCTCAGATGGAAGAGGGAATATGAGCACATCATCCTGATTGCCAACAGCATCGGCGCTTATTTCAGCATGAACGCCGGAATTGATGACATGATCCAGCGGGCGTTTTTTATCTCCCCCGTGGTGGATATGGAGGGGCTGATCTGCGGCATGATGTCTGCAGCCAATGTGAGTGAGGAGGAGCTGAGAGAGCGGGGCGTTATCCCTGTCCCCTCCGGGGAGGAGCTGCGCTGGGAGTACCTGTGCTATGTGCGCTCCCACCCCATTCGCTGGCAGGCGGCGACGGAGATTCTCTACGGCGGGCGAGACACTCTCACCTCCCGCCAGAGCGTGGAAGCCTTTGCAGGGAAACACGGCGGGAGGCTGACTGTGATGGAGCAGGGGGAACACTGGTTTCATACGCAGGAGCAGATGCAGTTTCTGGACGCATGGATGAAAGCTGCCCTGTAAACAGGAGAAAGGGGCAGCAAAGATGACCTCCCCGGCCGGAGTGAAAGACTGGCCGGGGAGGTTTCATACCCCTTCTGGGGTGCAATCCCATTCCCGGCGGTTGATTATCAAATCATGTTATGATATGATGCTGACGATAAAAAAGGAAGGCCGGAATGCTGCGCCTATTAGTGGACGGGGCATGATTTCCGCCGAAGCCGCCTCAAACATGGATCATCCTCAGGAGAAAACGCTATGAATAACAATATCGCCCGTGTCGCAACCGCCCTGCTGATCGACTATACCAGCGTGTACTACATCAACGCAAAAACGGGTTATTATGAATGCTACAGCACCAATCAGGGCTATCAGAAGCTGGAGCTGCAATCGTCAGGGGAGCACTTTTTTGAGGACTGCCAGCGGGACATCGGCGCTGTGGTCTATGAGGCGGATCGCAAGGCGGTCTCCGCCGCCCTGACCCATGATTCCCTGCTGCAGCAGTTTCAGGACAAGGACGCTGTCTCCATCGTGTACCGCCTGATGATTGACGGAAGAGCCGTGTACCACACCATGCGTATCCTCCGGGACGCCTCCGGGGACGACGAGTGCCTGATTCTCGGCGTGCTGAATGTGGACGAGACCGTGCGCAGCGGGCAAAAGACCAAAACCTATAACGCCATTGCCAAGACGCTGGCCAACCGCTACGCCACCATCTATTATGTGGATCTCACCACGAACCACTATGTGGAGTATTCTGCCAGCAACGACTATAAGGAGCTGGAGGTGCCCGCCGAGGGCAGTGATTTCTTCACGGAGACCGATCAGAACGTGCGGCGGGTCATTCACCCGGAGGATCTGGAGCGTGTTGAGAAGATCGGCAACAAGGAATACATGATCTCCGTGACAGAGAACGGGCGCAAGCTGCTGATGGAATACCGCCTGATTATGGCCGACGGCGCCCACCATGTCCGGCTCATGGCAGTGCGCACGGACGACAGCAACCACCTGATTATCGCACTGGAAAACATCGACGATGAAAAGCGCAGTGAGGAGGAAATGAAGGCGATCTCAGAGGAAAACCGGGTATTCTCCCAAATCGCAGAGAGCCTTGCCCAGCAGTACGGGATGATCTATTACATCGACACCCTGACCGATGATTATATCGAATTCGCCGCCTCTCAGGCGTATAAGCAGTTCAATATCAATCCCTCAGGCAGCGACTTTTTCGGCACCTCCCAGCGAAACGTCTGCGCCATCATCCATCCTGCTGACCGGGAGCGGGTGTTTCATGCGCTGGACAAGCAGACCATGCTTGCCCAGCTGCGGGAGAACAACAGCTTTACCACAACCTACCGCCTGCTGCTGGGGGACGGGAGCAGCTATACCCGGATGACGGTGTTCTGGGCAAACGACCGCAAGCACCTTATCATGGGCGTGATGAACATCGAGCACGAGCTGGAGCGGGAGCGTGCCATGGAAAAGACGCTGAAGGAGAACGCCACCTTCTACCAGATCGCCTCCAGTCTGGCTCACCAGTATGACACCATCTACTATGTGGATATGCTCAATGACCACTATATTGAGTTCTCCTCCACGGATGTGTACAAGAGTCTGGAGGTGCGCCCCTCAGGAGACGACTTCTTCCGGGAGGCGCTGGGAAATATTGACCGGGTCATTCACGCTGAGGATCGGGATGCCTTCCACCGTATGCTGGACAAATCCACCATGATCCAGATGCTCCAGGAAAAGCACATGATTACCCACACCTACCGTATACTCATTGCACAGGGCTTCCTATATGCCCGCCTCTCCATCATCTGGGCGACAGATAACCGGCACCTGATTATCGGCGTGATGAACATCGACAAGGAGATGCGCAGAGAGCAGGAGCTCGCCAAGCGGCTCCACGTCGCCAGCGAGAAGGCTTACCGGGACGGTCTGACGGGCGTGAAGAACAAGGCCGCCTTCACGGAAATGGAGGAGGAGCTTCAGGAACTGATCCGTCAGGAGCAGGCGGAACCCTTCGCCGTTGTGGTGTGCGATGTGAACGGCCTGAAGCACGTCAATGACACCTACGGACATCGGGCCGGGGATGAGTACATTGTCAATGCCAGCCAGATGATCTGCGATATTTTCCAGCACAGTCCGGTGTACCGCACGGGCGGGGACGAATTTGTGGTCATCCTCACAGAGCGGGATTACCTCATCCGCAAGGAGCTGCTGCTGGCACTGCACGACCGCTCGGTGGAGCATATCAGCACGGAGGAGGTTGTGGTTTCAGGCGGGCTGTCTGACTACAGACCGGGAGCGGACAGCAGCTTCCGGGATGTGCTTGAGCGGGCGGATGCGCTGATGTATGAGGAGAAGCAGCTGCTCAAGGGCATGGGCGCCATGACACGCTCTGATGTGGAGGACTCCTGCCCTCCCGCCTTTGCCATGGACGAGAGCGCAGACATTCTGCGCCTGAAGCGGCATGTCCTCATCGTGGAGGACGAGCGGATCAACCAGCAGCTTCTGGGCAATATGCTGGGAGAGGGCTTTGATTTGCTCTATGCCTCCGACGGCATCGAGGCTTTGGAGCAGATCAAGACCCACAGGGAGGAGCTTGCTCTGGTGCTGCTGGATCTGCAAATGCCCCGGATGAGCGGCATGGAGGTCCTAAAGGTGATGAAGGTGGAAAAGGAGCTGAAGGACATTCCCGTCATTGTACTCACGGCGGATCAGAACGCCGAGGTGGAATGCCTGAAAATCGGCGCCATTGACTTCATCCCCAAGCCCTACCCCGCATGGGAGATCATTCAGGCTCATGTGCATCGCTGCATCGAGCTGTCCGAGAAGCGGAACATCATCCAGTCCACCGAGCGGGACAGCCTCACCAACCTGTTCAACATTGATTACTTCCTGCGCTATGTCCGCATGTTCGACCAGCACTATGCCGATGTGCCGATGGATGCCGTTGTGCTGGATGTCAACCACTTCCATGTGCTCAATGAGCGCTACGGAAAGCAATACGGTGACAGTGTGCTGGCAAGAATCGGCAGGCGGGTGAGGCAGATCTCCCGTGAGGTGGGAGGCGTGGGGTGCCGTCTGGGGGCGGATACCTTCCTGATCTACTGTCCCCACAGGGAGGATTATGAGCGTATGCTCAGCAAGGCCTCCGAGGGGCTGGCGGGTAAGGATGTGTCGGAAAACCGGGTGCGGCTGCGCATGGGCGTATACTCCGAGGTAAACAAGAATCTGGAGATCGAACGCCGCTTTGACTATGCAAAGACCGCCGCAAATTCGGTGAAGTCAGGCTTTCTGCAGCCCATTGGCATTTATGACACCCGGATGCACGAGGCGGAGCTTTATAAGGCGCGGCTGCTGGAGGACTTTAAGCCGTCTCTGGAGCGTCACCGGTTCGTCCCATACTACCAGCCCAAGTTCTACATCCGTCCCGAGCAGCCTGTTCTGTCCAGCGCAGAGGCGCTGGTGCGGTGGGATCACCCGGAGTTGGGACTCATCAGCCCCGGCGTATTCATCCCGCTGCTGGAGGATAACGGCCTGATTCTGGAGCTGGACAGGTATGTGTGGCGTGAAACGGCCGCCATGATCCGCTCATGGAAGGATCGTCTGGGCTATTCTGTGCCGGTATCGGTGAACGTGTCCCGGATTGACATGCTCAACCCCAGCCTGAAGGACATTTTCCGGGAGATTCTGGAGGATTACGGGCTCAGCGCCGGGGATTTGGTGCTGGAGATCACGGAGTCGGTCTATACCGGGGAATCCGATCAGGTGATCGCCGCAGTGAAGGAGCTGCGCAGTATGGGCTTTCGAATCGAGATGGACGACTTCGGCACCGGGTATTCCTCGCTGGGAATGCTGACTCATCTGCCTCTTGACGCTTTGAAGCTGGACATGAGCTTTGTGCGCAGCGCCTTTGGGGAGCGCCGGGATGTGCGCATGATCGAGCTGATTATCGATATCGCCGATTATCTCCATGTGCCTGTCGTGGCAGAGGGCGTGGAGACCGAGGAGCAGTATCTGGCGCTGCGGGAGATGGGCTGTGATCTGGTGCAGGGCTACTACTTCTCAAAGCCCGTGCCTGCCGAAGCGTTTGAGAAGCTGCTGATGGAGCACTGCGGACAGGGCTGATGCGGTATCCATCCGCCCTGCGTCATTGGGGAGAAGTAACGGAAATTGGGGGCTGTCTCATTGGTGAGACAGCCCCCTTCTTTTTTCATCTGTTTTATCAGCCCCGCAGGTCAGTTGACGGGTAGGGCTGTCCTGTCCCCTTCCCGCCGTGCCTCTCCCCTTTCACCGGAGGAACCGCCCTGTTCCAGCAGATTGGTCATGCTGTGCAGTCCGATGGCGATGGTAGAGGTATTATGGGCAAGCGCCGTCACCCTAGGGGGGAGAATGCCCAGAATCCCCAGAGCGATCAAGGCGGAATTAAAGGCGATAATGATGCGGTAATTGCCCCGAATCCGTTCCATCAGCGCCGCACTGAGCCTTCTCAGCGTGACCAGAGACATCAGATCGTCCTCGGAGATGGTAATATCCGCAATCTCTCTGGCGATGGCCGCTCCGCTGTTGATGGCAACGCCCACGTCCGATGCAGAGAGCGCAGGGGAGTCGTTCACACCGTCCCCGATCATAATGACTGTCCGTCCCTGCTGATGCTCCCTTTGCATAAACCCGGCCTTGTCCTCCGGGAGCACCTCTGCATAAACCTCGTCAACGCCCACCTGCGCTGCCACGGCACGGGCGGTACGCTCGTTATCCCCGGTCATCATCACCAGACGGGAAATCCCCTGCGCCCGCAGCGCCTGCACCGCCTGCGCCGCCTCCGGCTTGATGGGGTCTTCAATCAGCAGCACCGCAGCAAGAACGCCTCCCGCTGCAAGATAGAGATGGGAATACACATCCGGAAGGGCGGCAAGGCGCTCCTCTTCCCCCTCCGGCACGGTACAGCCCTCATCCTCAAAAATAAAGTGGCGGCTTCCGATGCAGACACGCACGCCGTCTACGCTGCTGGCAATGCCGTGGGCAACCACATAGTCCACCTTTGAGTGCCGCTCCTCGTGCTCCAGCCCCTGCTCCTTCGCCGCACGCACCACCGCTCTTGCCACAGAGTGGGGATAGTGCTCCTCCAGACAGGCGGCAAGGCGCAGCGCCTCCGCCTCATCCTGAGTGCCAAAGGGAATGACGGCCTTCACAGTGGGAGTTGCGGCGGTCAGGGTGCCTGTTTTGTCAAACACCATGGTTTCCGCCTGGGCAAAGGGCTCCAAAAACTTACCGCCCTTGACGGAAATGTGGCGGCTTCCCGCTTCCCGGATGGCAGAGAGCACCGCAATGGGCATGGACAGCTTCAGGGCGCAGCAAAAGTCTACCATAAGGATAGAACTTGCCTTTGTCACGTCCCGTGTCATCAGCCAAGCCGCCAGCGCAGCGCCGAAGGTCCACGGTACAAGCCTGTCCGCAAGGCGGGAGGCCTTTGTCTCTGCGCTGGATTTCAGCTTTTCCGTGGACTCGATCATGCTGACAATGCGGTCATACCGTCCGCTGCCGCTGGCCTTGCGGACGCAGATTACCAGACTGCCCTCCTCCACCACGGAGCCTGCATAGAGGTAGCTGCCTGCGCATTTGTGTACCGCCAGCGGCTCGCCGGTGAAGGATGCCTGATTGACCATGGCATCTCCCTCCACCGCCTCGCCGTCCAGCGGGATCATGTTCCCGGTTCGCACCACAATGCGCTCCCCCACGCCTACGCAGCCGATGTCCCTGAGAACCTCTGTTCCATCCTCTGTTTTGCACCAGACCTTGTCCACGTTCAGCGCCATGGCCGCTGCCAGATCGTTCACGGATTTATGGTGAATCCATTCCTCCATCAGATCAC